>JAPHSC010000208.1 GCA_026193125.1 Gammaproteobacteria bacterium | reverse complement strand
GAGGAGTATCTCTCGTATACCGATCTGGAGGATGCAGAGGAGCGTCGGAGCGCCAGGGAATACTTTGATTCCCTACCCGAGGATGCTCGCAGTCGCCCTTTTGACGAGGCCTATCCACCCGGATTTTTCGGTCACAGACAAGCATTCTCAAGCGCCGGAAAATATGGCAAATGGCTGCGATCCCTGCCCTTTGTGATCGTCATCAACGCTACCGTGTTTACCCATGGCGGTCTGCCCAGGCTGGTGGCCGAGCTGGGGCTGGAAGGGACCAACCAGACCCTGGCGGGGAATCTCGCCAGCTATGAATTGACGTGGGCGCAAATCAGGCAGGATATCGGTCTTGTATTACCGGCGACCTTTCGGCAGAGGCCTCGCCTCGCAAGGTCCTCCTCGCTGCCGATTGTAGACACATTCAAGGATTTGTACTGGAAGCCGCTGTTCTCACCGGAGGGTCCCTTATGGGCGAGGGAAGACAGCATGTGTTTGCCGGTTACGGTTGAGCAAGAGCTGGATGCGGCGCTGGCAAAGCTTGGTGCCGATACCTTGGTGGTCGGTCACACGGTCACGCCTGATAATCGGATTTCTACCCGCCTGGGTGGCAGGGTCATCATGCTGGACACCGGGATGCTCGCCAGCAGTTACACTGGCGGGATAGCCTCGGCACTGGTGATGGAGAAGGGCCGCAAAACAGCTAGCTACCTTGGCCAGGGTTCGGGGCACGAGATCCTGCCTGTGCCACGGCGTGTGGGTTTTCGACCTGGCCAAATGAGTGATGACGAGCTGGAGGACTTCCTGGTCAACGCGGAAATCGTCAACATGGAGACCCTTGGTCACGGCATTACGAGACCCAAGCGGGTGACTCTTGAGCGTGAGGGAGTGCGCCTGAGAGCGATTTTCAAGGACGTCAGCCATAACGAAAAGCGCATGGGCAACACCGTGGTCGAGTTTGCCGATCACTGGTACAACGAAGTGGCGGCCTACAGGCTTGACCGGCTATTGGATTTACAGGTGGTGCCGGTAACGGTGGAGCGAGAGATAGAGGGGAAGCGGGGCTCGCTGCAATTCTGGGTCGAGGGTCTGATCAACTGGCGCACCGTTACGGAACAGGGTCTGGAGCCGGGAGACTGGTGCTCCATGGAGCCCCAGTACCAGTTGCTCAAGGTGTTTGACGCGCTGATTTACAATCTGGACCGGACCCAGGAAAATCTCACGTTTTTGAAATCTGACTGGATACTGGTCCTGATTGATCATTCACGCACCTTCACCGGCAAGCCCCGTATATTGCAGAAGAACCAGTCCGATTACCTGCTGGTTACGCCGGCGATGGCTCGACGACTGCGAGGTCTTGATCACACCCAACTGGAGGCTGTCATGCCTCCCTATCTGTCCCAGGGCCAGATGCGGGCTCTGCTGACCAGGCGCGACATTCTGTTACGGGATTACCTGGAAGAGCAGTCCACCCTGGAAGCTCCAGGTGATAATGCGCAGGATGGCAGTCACTGAGCGATCAGCTTTCGGCAGCAGCCCGCAGCTTGAACTCTGATTCGGCTGCCTTGCGTGCGTAGGTCCTGCCAGCCATGATCGCAATGACCAGCATCAGCAATGCTCCCGCCGTGTCGAAGACCAGGAATTCGATATGGTCCCAGCCCAGGACATTCGCGCCCAGGTAAACCGTGCCGGCCGCAGCCAGGTCGCCGCAGCGAAAGAAAAACGTGTCGATAGCAGTCTTGGCCTCGTACTTTTCAGCCCTGCTCGTCGGCAACATCAAAGCGTTGCGGCAGGTGTTAAGCAAGGAATAATCAAGGCTCTTGATGGTTACCACGCCCAACTTCATTACCCAGAGCACGGGCAGCAGGGTCATCCCCAGGAAGGCGCTGGCGAATACAAAAGGTGGAATAGCGACAGCTACTTTCACGCCAAAAGTGATGATGATCCGGGACACCAGCAGCAACTGAATGCTGGTGCTCAGGATAGTGATCCAGGCGAAAAGGTCACCCATGAAGGCAGCAATCATCGCCTGCCGCTGATCCTCGGGCAGCGCCATGGCCAGGTCCACCACGTAGTCTGACATGACGTATTCGCCGGTAGTGGAAATCCAGTTCAGCAGCATGACCAGCACGGCAAGCGTAATCAGGTACTTGTCCCTGAAGACCATACCCAGGCCACCGAGTGGGAATTTCGCAGGTTCTGGACCCGGCTCTGGTGGCTTGGACCTGGCTTCCGGCGGGATGCTGTTGCTGGCAGATCGACTCAGCGGAAGAGAGCCCAGGAACAAGGCCGCGGACAGCAGCATCAGACCCCCCGGACCCAG
>JAPHSC010000112.1 GCA_026193125.1 Gammaproteobacteria bacterium | reverse complement strand
TTGTCCACTTCGGAAACCACATCAAAAGACGGCATGGTAAACCTCTTTGTTACAAAACCTGTGTCAACGATAACCCGCCGCCTGCAATTCAAACAGTCTGGCATACACGCCATCGGCGGCGAGTAACTCCTCGTGGCTGCCATGTTCGATCATTTTACCCTCCGAGAGAACGGCAATCTGGTCTGCCATGCGAACGGTCGAGAAGCGATGAGAAATTAATATGGCAATTCGCTGGCTTGCGAGCTTGCGGAAGTGCTCAAACACCTGGGCCTCGGCTGATGCGTCCATGGCTGCCGTGGGTTCATCGAGTACCAGGATGTCCGCGTCTTCACGCATAAAAGCGCGCGAAAGCGCGACTTTCTGCCATTGTCCACCGGAAATCTCCTGGCCATCCTTGAACCAGCGACCCAGTTGGGTGTGGTAGCCAAGCGGGAGTTGATGCACAAATTCCGAGGCCAGCCCTTTTTCACCTGCCCGCACCCAACTCGCTTCATTATCGAACTGGTCTACATCACCTGCCCCGATGTTTTCACCCATCAGGAACTGGTAGCGCGCAAAATCCTGAAAAATGACGCTGACACGTGCGCGCAGTTTCTCTACATCCCATTCGCGCAGGTCCAGGCCATCCAGCAGAATCCGGCCCTGGTTCGGTTCGTACAGCCGGGCCAGCAATTTGATCAGGGTGGTTTTGCCAGAGCCGTTTTCACCCACCAGTGCCAGGGACCGACCAGGAGGCAGGTGCAGGCTGATATCCGTCAGGGCCGGCCGGGAAGCGCCCGGGTAGGTGAAGCCCACCTGTTCAAAGCGTATGCCGTCTGCCGGGTCCGGGCCCTGCGTCTGCTTGCCGGCGGGCTGGCTGACCGGTTGCTCCAGGTACTCATACAGGTTGGATAGATACAGGTTGTCCTCGTACATCCCGCCTATGGCTGCCAGGATGGCGGCCACGGCCGATTGTCCCTGTTTGAACAGCATCAGGTACATGGTCATTTGACCCAGGCTGATCTTGCCGATCACGGCGCTGGCTGCGATCCAGGCATAGGCGCCATAGAATACTGCCGTGCCGAGTAGCCCAAGAATCAGGCCCCATGCGTCCCGTCTCAGCGTGAGACTGCGATCTTCCTTGTACAGTCGCTTGAAGATGTCGGTGTAGCGCGCCAGGAGCAGGGGGCCGAGGCGAAAAAGTTTTACCTCTTTGGCGAAGTCCTCCCTGGCCAGGACGGTTTCAATGTACATCTGCTTGCGTGTTTCTGGAGAGCGCCACCTGAACAGGCGGAATGCATCGCCGGAGAACTTGGTTTCTGCAGCGAATGCCGGCAAGCCCGCCAGCGCCAGTATGAGCAAGGTCCAGCCTGAGAATTGAGCCAGCAAAACCGCGTAGCTGATCAGAGAGATACTGTTCTGGGCCAGGCCAAAAGTTCGATTTACCAGGCTTAGCGGTCTTACCGAGGCCTCGCGCCTGGCCCTTGTCAGCTTGTCGTAGAACTCTGAGTTTTCGAAGTCCGGTAGGTTCAGGCTTAGAGCCTTCTCCAGGATCATCGTGTTTACCCGGTTTCCGAGCTGGGCGCGCAACAGGGACTGGCAGGTGGATATTCCCCGCTGACAGGCCGAGAGCATGGCGATGGCCAGTGCTTCCAGGCCCACGTACTTGTAGACCTGGTACAGGGCCAGCTGCTGCTCAGCGTCTACGGCGTTTATCGCGCCGACCACGCTGTCCACGATCAGCTGGCCTACCCAGGCGACTACCGCCGGAAGCACGCCGGCAATGAGGGTCAAGGCACCAAAGGCCAGCGACAAACGCACACTGGTGTTCCAGACCAGGTGCAACGCCCGGCCACTGTAGCGGAATAGCCCGCCGAAGCTGCTGGTGCCGGTTGCGTCGCTGGCGTTTGGACTGGTCATACTGGGCCGCTGGCAAAGAGGAGGGCGAATCATTACGCCGCACAGCCCTCAATTCAAGTTTCAACTGATGATTCACCGCCCGCTTCAGAGAAATACGGGGCGACCCCGAGTACTCGCTGGACCAGACTCTTGCTAAACCCACAGGGAGGTGGGCGCGAGTCATGCTGAAAATAGAGAGTTGTCCGAGCGTAGTGTCAGAGGCGAACTGGAAGCGAATTTTGCGTATGGATCCAGTCGTCCGCCTGCCCAGGGCAATTGCCACGGGTTCGCCCGTGTTGGTGGATTGTCTCCTGGCGGCAGACGAAGACACTGGGGCTATTCCGTTGACCGACCGCCTGGTGTGTTTCACGCGGCTCCTTACACCGCAGCAAACCTGCGAACTCGCGCTGCCGGCTGGGCTGGAGATTCCCGGGGAGGCGGCAACCGGGCTCATGCTCGGGCCCACCGTCCGCTGGCCGGTTCTGCGTATGGATCACCGGGCTTTTGGACACCTGGTCAGGCCTGGCCATCGGGACGGACCCGAAACCTCGGCCTGGGTCGCGGTATTGGAGTACGCGGCCCGTAGCCGATTGGGCCTGGCCATGGACGCCCCCGGCGAGGGTCTGTGTCCGGTGTTCGCCCCACGCCGCTGGCAAGGGGCAACGGGTGCGACCTTGCTGGCTACGCCTTCCGATTGCGCCACAGTGTGTCTGGATATCCAGGTGTGTGCCTGCCTGGACAAGGCAGAGCGGCTGGATTGGCGCTGCTTTCGTCAGGCCATGATTGATGCCGTCGAGGTGGGCAACGCGGTACTTGATGACCTGCCGCTGGCTGGCGAGGCCCTGGGCAACCAGAGTCATGGCTTGCGTCGCCTGGCCCTGCACTTGTCGGACCTGGGCGAATTGGCCATGAGAATGGGCATGCAGCCGGGCCTGCAATCCACCCTGGCGCGGCTGTTGCAGGTGATCAACGTGGCAAGCGACGCGGCCATGGGCGAATCACTGCGGCTTGGTCGCTTGCATGGGCCTTTCCCGGCGCTGCTGGAGGCAGAGTGGGTAAAGCGGACCCTGCAGCCATCGTTTCGTTGGCGTATCCAGGCGCTGATGGATCGCTTCTGGCTGCGCAACAGCCAGTTATTGGTGTTGTCTCCCTGCAGCATCATGTCCCCCGCGGTGACGGCGGGGCAGTTGCTCGCCTGGGCCAATCTGATACCGCTATTGGCCAGTGTTGAGGGGTTTTCTGCCCGTCTGCCACCCGCATGGAGAGATCTGCCACACTCCGTGTCCGCCCGCCTGCTCGGCAGAATATGGGCACTGGGGCACGGACGGCACCAGGTGAGGGCATACTGAAATGCCCATTGGGTATCATACGCATAGCGATTTCACCAGATTGTCCGGCCCCGGAGCGCGTGTTATAGCTGTGCCTCTGATTACTTGCCGGCGCCCGCCACTCACCCGGAGTTGTACCGGGGTTTGGTTGAGCCCGACGCACTGAAGGGGCTGCCACCACATGCCTGACCTGCCAGGAATACACGCGTTAATCGTGCTGGGCCTTGTCGTGTTTACACTGTTCCTGTTTACCCGGGACAGTATTCCGCTTGAGACCAGCAGCCTGCTGATACTCATCATCCTGGTGGTGGTATTCCAGTTATATCCCTTTGAGCAGGATGGGGTCAGGCTGGAGGCGACCGAATTTTTTGCCGGCTTTGGACACCAGGCCCTGATTACCATTATCGCCCTGATGATAGTGGGCAAGGGGCTGGAAACCACCGGTGCCTTGCAGCCGCTGGCGGTGAAGATGGCCCTGGCCTGGGTTCGCAGTCCCAAGCTGGCCTTGCTGGTTACCTTGTTGGTCTCGGCGCTGCTCAGCGCCTTTTTGAATAATACGCCTATCGTCGTGATGCTCATGCCCATGCTGGTGGGTGTGGCCATGCGCACGGGCGTACCGGTCTCCGGCATGTTGATGCCCATGGGTCTTGCGACCTTGATCGGTGGAATGGGCACCACCATTGGCACCTCGACCAACCTCCTGGTGGTTAGCATCGCAGCGGATATGGGTCAGCCGCCAATCGGCCTGTTCGACTTCAGTCTGCCGGTGCTGGCGGTAGGTTCGGTGGGCATACTTTACCTGTGGCTGTTGGCCCCGCTGATACTGCCGGAACGCAAGCCACCGATGGCGGACACCTCGCCGCGAGTATTCGACGCTTATCTGCATGTGCTGGAGGACAGTTACGCGAACGGCAGGACCGTGACTGAGATCCGCGCGCGCACCCATAACCGTATTCGCATAGAGCGGATTGAGCGTGGTGAGGGCCTGTTCCTGGCGAAGTTACCGTCAGTGAAACTGCAGGAGGGAGATCGTCTGCTGGTCAGTGATACCCGCGAGCGGCTCAAGGAATTCGAGGAGACACTGGGGGTTGCACTGCATAACGTTTCGAATGGGGAAACTGTCCCGTCCGCAGGTGGTGAGGCGCAGCCCCAGCAAGTGGATGCCCAGCAAATGGCAGAAGTGGTGGTGACCCGTGGCTCCATGCTGCATCAGCGAACCTTGAAAGAGATCCGCTTTGGCTCTCGTTACAAGCTGACGCCCCTGGCTGTGCACCGGGCGCGTTCGGCTTCCGGCGAACGTTCAGGGGACTTGTCCGAGTCTCCCTTGCGGGCCGGTGACGTCATTCTTGTGCAAGGTTTCAGAGAGAATATTCGTGAACTTAAAAACAGCGGTCAGATGTTGGTGCTTGATGGCACCATGGACCTGCCACACACTCACCGCGCCTCGCGCGCCATCGCCATCATGGTGATAGTTGTGGCTTTCGCTGCGCTGAACTTGTTGCCGATTTCAGTAGCCGCCCTGGGCGGTGTGGGCATGATGCTGGCCACGCGTTGTCTGAACTGGCGCGATGCCCTGGGTGCCTTGAGCGCGCCTGTGGTACTCATTATCGTCACCAGCCTGGCCCTGGGGCTTGCCATGTTGCGTACCGGTGCTGCCCAGTACCTGGCCGAGTTATTCCTGGCGGGGGCATCCGGTATGCCCGTACCGATGATGTTGAGCCTGTTGATGCTGGTTATGGCGCTGATGACCAATGTGGTCTCCAATAACGCAGCAGCGGTTATCGGAACCCCCATTGCTATCAGCATTGCCCAGCAGCTGAGCGTTCCAGTTGAGCCCTTTGTACTGGCAGTGCTATTCGGCGCCAATATGAGTTATGCGACGCCGATAGGCTATCAGACCAATTTGCTGATACTCAGCGCCGGTGGCTACCGTTTCTCCGACTTTGTCAGGGTGGGTCTGCCCTTGACCCTGATCATGTGGCTGGGCTTCAGCATAATCTTGCCGATTATCTACCAGCTCTAGCATGCGGGTTCGGGGTTGACCTGCATTCGGGCGCAGGGGATACTCGGCGCATGATTATTTCAAGTAACGCTCAGCAGCTGACCGGCCAGTGGTGGTGGCGCCATACCGAGGGGATGGTATCGGGCTGACGTGACCAAGCGAAACGCAACGACCCATCTCCGCAGCCGGGGGTGGGTTTTTTTATGCCCGCTCCACGGGGATAAGAAACAGACTCGAGGAGCAGAATGGAAAAGATTTTCGATATCGTCGCTGACCTGGACACACCGGTATCGGCCTACCTGAAGCTGTGTAATTTCCAGCCGCGCTTTCTGCTGGAAAGCGTGGAGCGTGGCGAGCACCTGGCGCGCTATTCCTTTATCGGTCTGGGTGAGGCAGTAAAGCTGCGGCTGGACCATGCAGGGCTAAGCATCAATGGCGAATTTCTGGGCCGGCCTGCCAATCAGCAGGAACTTCTGGACGGATTTCGCAAGGCTGTCGACATGGCGCCCAAGCTGTCGCCGGCCGGCGCCGAGTTGCCCTTCAGGGGTGGCCTCGTGGGGGCCGCCGGTTACGACGTGGTCAGGTATTTCGAGCGTCTGGGTCAGGCGGAAGCGGGTTGCCTTGAGACCCCCGTGGCCCTCTATCTGGCGCCCCGCTCGGTGCTGGTGTTTGACCACCTGACCCGTCGCATGGCCCTGTTGCACGAGGGTGATGAAGACCAGCGAGAGGCCCTGAAGGGTCGCATCGTCGAGGCCCTTCGCGGTGCCATCCCCAGGCGCGAGCACGGCGGTTCCTACCAGCCCGCGCAGGCCAGTATGACCCCCGAACAATTCAAGCAGGCCGTGCTGGAGGCGCAGGGAAACATCCACGCAGGTGACGTTTATCAACTGGTGCTTTCAGTGGCTTTCCAGGGGGTCACCGACTTGCCGCCATTTGACGTGTATCGCGCGCTGCGTCTGCTCAACCCCTCGCCCTATATGTATTTTTGCGAGCTGGACGACGTGACCGTAGCGGGTTCTTCACCCGAGGCGCTGGTGCGACTGCACGGTAACCAGGCTGCGCTGCGTCCGATCGCTGGCACCCGTCCTCGCGGGAATGACAGCGACGAGGATCGGGAACTGGAGCGGGCGCTGCTGGCGGATCCCAAGGAGGGCGCCGAACATGTAATGCTGGTGGATCTGGCCCGTAACGACCTGGGTCGGGTTGCCCGGACCGGCACGGTGCACGTGGATCCCTACCGGGCGATTGAGCGCTATAGCCACGTGATGCACCTGGTTAGCGGAGTGAAAGGTACCTTGGCTGACGGCAAGGACGCCATGGATCTGTTTGCAGCAGCTTTTCCCGCAGGAACACTGGTGGGAGCGCCAAAGGTTCGCGCCATGGAACTCATCGATCACTACGAGCCCGTGGGCCGGGGGTTTTATGCGGGTACGGTCGGCTACTTCGGCACCGGGGGTGACATGGACCAGGCCATAGCAATTCGCACAATAGTTTTTCAGGGCGGCAAGTACTGCTACCAGGCTGGTGCGGGTATCGTCGCCGATAGTCAGCCCCAGGCGGAATATGAAGAAGTCCTGGCGAAGAGCCGTATTTTGCGACGCGCCCTGGCTATGGCGCAGGAGGGATTATGAGTCAGCGGCTCTTGTTGATAGACAATTACGATTCGTTTACCTACAACCTGGTGCAGGCATTCCGGGGGCTGGGCGCGGAAACACTGGTCTACCGTAATGACGAAATAACCCAGGCAGAGGCAGAGGCCTTGGCGCCCACACACCTGGTGATTTCGCCGGGCCCCGGCAGGCCGGAGGGGGCGGGTGTGTCCTGTTCGATGATCCGTGCATTTGCCGGACGCATTCCGGTTTTTGGTGTATGCCTGGGTCACCAGTCCATCGTCAGCGTGTTTGGCGGAAAAATTATTTCCGCCCGCGAACTCATGCACGGCAAGACCTCGATGGTGAAGCACGATGGACAGGGCGTTTTCAGTGGTTTGCCCAATCCAATGGAGGTCGGGCGTTATCACTCCCTGGCGGCCGAGCACACGAGCATGCCACACGAACTGGTGGTTACCGCAAGCACGGAAGAGGGCGAAATCATGGGTGTGCGCCACAGGGAGATGGCGGTGGAAGGTGTGCAGTTCCATCCCGAAAGCGTGCTAACGCCGGATGGTCTGGCGCTAATGAAAAATTTCCTTGAAATGAGCATAGAGTGAGTGGGGCATGAAAAATCTGTTGGAGCAGGTGTTGCAGGGAATTGATCTTTCCGAGAACCAGGCTCACGGTCTGATGCACCAGCTGGCGGGTGGTGAGATGCCGGCCGCCATGGCCGGAGCCTTGCTGGCCGCACTGCGCTGCAAGGGTGAATGCGCAGAGGAAATCCGGGGCTTTGCCCTGGCCATGCGTGAGTTGGCGATAAAGCCACGGATTGCAGAAAAGGGCCCGTGTGTTGATACGGTGGGTACGGGCGGGGACGGCTCGGGAAGTCTGAACCTGTCTACCGGCTCCGGATTGCTGGCCGCTGCCGCCGGCGCACGCGTGGTCAAGCATGGCAATCGGTCTGTTTCCAGCCTGTGCGGCAGCGCTGATGTGCTGGAGGCCCTGGGTCTGGCGTTGCCGCTGGATGAGACCCAGGCCGGCCAGTGCCTGGAGCAAGCCGGGTTCACGTTTTTGTTTGCGCCGTATTATCACCCGGCGATGAAAGCCGTGG
>JAPHSC010000017.1 GCA_026193125.1 Gammaproteobacteria bacterium | reverse complement strand
ACCCGGAGAAATGGCGTGACTACAGTGCTCTGGAGGTACACGCGGATGACTTGCTGGGTAACATTTTACGCAGCAACGAGTTTGACCACGACTACCAGATGAATCGCTTGGGCGGACCCATAGACCGGACTCTCTGGGGCATGACCCCCCAGACCGTGAACGCCTATTACAACCCAGTGATGAACGAGATTGTGTTCCCCGCAGCCATCCTGAGACCGCCTTTCTTCAATGAGGAAGCGGACGATGCCACCAATTACGGTGCCATCGGAGCGGTGATCGGGCACGAATTCAGTCACGGCTTCGATGACAAGGGTCGCATGTACGACGGTGACGGCAACCTGCGCGACTGGTGGACCGAGGACGACAACACGGAGTTCAATCGACGCGCCCAGAAACTGGTAGACCAATACAGCCTGTTCAGCCCGGTCGAAGGACAATACGTAAACGGCCAATTGACCCTGGGTGAGAACATTGGTGACCTGGCCGGTGTAACCATGGCCTACCGTGCTTACCAGTTGTCGCTGGGCGGCAAGACGGCGCCGGTGATTGACGGTCTGACCGGCGACCAGCGTTTCTTCATGGGCTGGGCCCAGGTCTGGCGCACCCTGATCCGCCCGGAGGAGGCCATCCGCCTACTCAAGATCGATCCCCATTCGCCGGGTGAATTCCGGGCCAACGGCACCCTGCGTAATATCGACGACTTCCAGAATGCCTTTGCCAACAAGCCTGGAGACGGCATGTTCCTGGCGCCCGAGGACAGAGTGAAAATCTGGTAGCCAGACCTTGCGGTATACGGCCCCGGTGACCCATGGTTGCCGGGGCCTTTTTGTGTCCGCCAGGAATAGCCCGTGTTACTTGCGCCGCAATCCCTTGCGGTAAGCTCCCGGAGATTGCCCCACCCACTGCGCAAACGCGCGCCCGAAATTCGATGGGTCTTTGTATCCCAGCAGGTAGGATACCTGCTTCACCGTCAAGGTCGGCTCAGACAGCAATTCGATCGCGCGCTGCTTGCGTACCTGCTGCAGGACCTGCTGATAGGAACTGCCCTCGCGCTTGAGCCTCCTGATGAGCGTGCGCGGCGCAACGTGTTGGCTGCTGGCAATTTCGCTCAGCAACGGCACGTGTTCAGGCGCGGCCAGCAGTGCATGCCTCACCCGCGAGGTCACGGTAATCTGGCTGGCCATGGCCTCAAACTCGGCCTCGACCCTGGACAGTGCGGCCTGGTGCATGGCCAACTCGTGCATCGGGCTGGACCGCTCAAGCCAGGACTGGGGCATCACAATCGAATGTTCGGTTGCAGCAAATACCAACACGCCCTGTACCTGTGCCTCCAACACCTGCCTGTACGGAGGCGCCGGCCATGCAAATGACATTTGCGCCTCATACAGGGGGGCGCCGTGAACCTGTTCCAGCAGGGACTGGATACCCAGCATCACAATTTCCAGCATGTCGCGCCAGTTCTGGCCCAGGCCCGTCTCGTCAACCACCTGCAAAATGCACTCACCCTGCTCCAGGCGTCTCACCAGCCTGACAAATGGCGCCCGGACCGTGATGAAACGCTCAAGCACCGAAATGGCAGCATCCATATTGCAGGAGGTAGCCGCGGCCATGCCCAGCGAGCCGTGTGCAAACAGGTTGAGTCGGTGAATTACCTGTAGGTGCCAGTCATCCCCGATCAATCGTCGCAGGCTGACAATGGCTGTCTGCAATTGACCAAGCGATACCGCTTCCTGCAAACCCTCAAGCCCGGTTTGCGGCAGCCCCATGTCCTGTAGCACTCGCCCCGCCAGGGCGGGCTCAAGGTTGCGCAGAATCACGTTCAGATAGGTTGAGGGGACCAGCGCAGCAGCATTCGAAGACAAGTCAGCCATCTTTGCTTGTCACTTAATGACCATTCCAAGTCACTTTATACGCTTTTGCCGACAACGGTGTCACGTCATTATGTGCTGACCTACACTGATTCTAAATCGGGGGACACTGAATGAAGTCGTTTGCCTACCTGTTGCCATCAGGCGAAAACGCCGTGTACGTGGACAAGAAGCGTTACCTGTGGCCGTTGTCGACTGCGTTGCCCCTGTTGCCCATGATTTGCGCGGCCGCCTATCTGAATACCGGAGCGGAATGGGTCCTGTGGATACCGTTATTTTTTGTCTATGTCATGGTGCCGGCGCTGGACTGGCTGCTGGGTGAGGACGAAAGCAACCCTCCGGAGACCCTGGTTCCTGAACTCGAATCAGACCCCTACTACCGGGTGCTGACCTACATCGTGGTGCCGCTGCATTATTTGTCGCTGGTTGCCGGCGTATGGATGGCCGCATCCCATGATCTTTCCTGGTACAGCTTGCTGGCAGTCACCCTGTCAACCGGCCTGGTCAGTGGTCTGGCCATCAATACGGGTCACGAACTGGGTCACAAGAACACGCCCCTGGAAACCAACCTGGCGAAGATTGTGCTGGCGATACCCGTATACGGTCACTTTACCGTCGAACACAATGCCGGCCACCACAGCCAGGTCGCCACGCCCGAGGATTGTGCCAGCGCACGATTCGGGGAGAGCATCTACCGCTTTGCCCTCAGGGAAATACCCGGCGCCTTTAGCCGTCCCTGGCAACTGGAATCTCGCCGCTTGCAGCGCCTGGGCCATTCCACGTGGAGCTGGCGTAATCAGATTCTGCAGTCCTATGCCTTGAGCGTCCTGTTGTATGGCAGCCTGGTGGTCGTTTTCGGACTGGCCATGCTTCCCTTCATGGTCATTCAGGCAGCTTTTGCCTGGTGGCAGCTCACCAGCGCCAACTACATTGAGCACTATGGTCTGCTGCGAACAAAAAAGGATAACGGTCAATACGAGCGTTGCCAGCCCCATCATTCCTGGAACGCCAATCACATTTTTTCCAACCTGATCCTGTTTCACCTGGAGCGGCACTCAGATCACCATGCCCACGCCAATCGTCGCTACCAGTCCCTGAGACATTTTGAAAACCTGCCTACCCTGCCCTCCGGCTATTTCGGGATGTACCTTCTGGCTTACTTTCCACCCTTGTGGAGGCGGGTAATGGATCGGCGCCTGCTTACCCAGGTCGGGGGCGACCTGAGCAAGGTAAACATCGATCCACGTGCGAAAACGCCGGTGCTGCGGGATAGTCAACCGCCGCAAACCGAGTCTGCATAGTCCTCAGTGTGGTGGCCGTATCGGCCCCCACATTCTTTGCCCCCGTCTTCCCGCCTGCCCGTTAGCGCCCGCCGCTTTTCGCTCCTTTCGGGCCGTACAGGCCAGCATCCAGAAACCCGCCATCCGTACAAAAAGATACGATCTTGCTGTCAAAAGATGTAAACTTCGCCAAAATCATCTTAATTAATGCGGCGCAGCAATTATGGCCAACTTCCTGCTGATCAATGGTCCCAATCTGAATTTGCTCGGCGAACGGGAGCCCGAAATTTATGGCTCGACCACCCTGGCGGATATCGAAAGCGCTCTAAAGCTGGCCGCACAGGGCTACGGGCACCTTCTCGATTGTTTCCACAGCAATGCCGAACATGAACTGGTTGAGCGCATCCAGCAAGCAGCCGGGCAGGACCTGGCAAGCATTATCATCAATCCTGCGGCCCTGGGGCACACAAGCATCGCCCTCAGGGATGCCTTGCTGGGCTCCGGAGTACCTTTCATTGAGGTGCACATCAGCAACATTTTCTCCCGGGAAACCTTTCGTCACCACAGCTACCTGTCGGATGTAGCTAGCGGTGTAATCGTCGGCTTCGGCGTGCGCGGCTACGAACTCGCGCTTAGCGCGGCGATGGAATACGCCTCCCAGTAACAGATTTCTTCGAGCCTGAACCTACAAAGGGCCTACTCATGGATATT
>JAPHSC010000081.1 GCA_026193125.1 Gammaproteobacteria bacterium | reverse complement strand
TGTGGGCATGAACTCCCGTCAAGGTTCTCTTTTCGACCTGTTGCAGATACTTATCAATTCCCCGAAACTATCTCCAATTACTGAATTGGGCCGCACGATGTTGGAAACTTTCGGCTTAACGCCATTCTTTGCGAACCAATTGGCGGTGGAGCATTTTGACTCACGCCGTGTCGGGCGTGTTACCGAGGTACACAGATCGCTGATCAAGGTTTTCGATGGCTCAGAGGAGTTGACGTTACCCTCGCTCGCAAATTTTCAGACCCTTCAGGTTGAGGAGCGACCGACGGTTGGAGACTGGGTATTGCTGGACCGCGATCGCTCCAGAGTCGAGCGAATACTTGAGAGAAAAAGCATTTTTCAGCGTGTCGCAGCCGGTGAAAAATCTGAAATTCAGCTGCTAGCTGCCAACGTCGACATCCTTTTCGTCGTAACATCCTGCAACGAGGAGTTCAAAGAGTCACGCCTTGAAAGGTATCTCGCAATCGCGACAGAAGCGGGTGTGATGCCAGTTGTCGTGTTAACCAAAATCGACTTATCCGAGGATCCTGACGCGTTTGTAATGCGAGCACGGAGCGTCCAGGCTGATATACCGGTTGTGGCAATCAATGCCTTGGACGCTGAGACATTTGATGAGCTCGTCAAATGGATCGAGCCAGGCACCACCATCGCTGTGGTCGGCTCTTCTGGTGTTGGGAAATCGACAATACTAAATACCTTGATGAACTCAGGTGTCGCGGCAACGGGGAGCATTCGTGAAGATGATAAAAAAGGCCGCCACACAACAAGCCATAGAGCTCTCTATCAACTGCCCAATGGGGGTCTGCTGATCGATGTACCAGGCATTAGAGAACTGAAGGTTGCCGACATTGAGCATGGATTGGGCACGGTTTTCAGCGAAATAGAGGCGTTGGCGTTGCAATGTCGCTTCCCTGACTGCAGGCACAAAACAGAACCCGGCTGTGCGGTCCAGCACGCTATCGAGAGCGGTGAACTTTCCCAGCGCCGGTTTGACAACTACGTAAAACTACTCCGTGAGAATGAGCGCAATAATGCTTCCCTCGCATCATTGCGCAGCAAGGGTCGTGATCTCGCTAAAGCCATTAAACAGGTAACTGCGATGAAGAAAGGTCGCGACGGGAACTTTTGAAAGGACCTGAATGGTGCCGGGTTGCGCTGGTGCGGGCGACTACCGCCCACTGAACCAGAAATTCCCGGAATTATGTACTAGACTCATTCTAGTATATGCTTTTGAGCCAATGTCGCCGTGACGCCTGTTCAGGTGGTGTCGAATGTTCACCTGTTTTTGGCAGCAGGTCCACACAGCAAATTCATTGCTTCGTGCTTTCCGATTGCCTGCCCAGGCTCATCGATATTGATGTCAAGTTTATTGAGGCTTAGAACACACTAGATCAAAACGCACTGCGTATTTCGTGCTCACATAAAAAAACATAATGAGGTAAACGAAAATGAACAAGAGCCATCTATGTAAATTAATTCTGGCGCTGGCAATGCTTGCGACCGGATTCGGCACAGCCACCGCCGATAACGACACAGACATGCTAATCGCCCACGCCCGCGCTGCGGCACCGGCTGCAGTTGGCGCTGGGGCAACGGTAGTAATCAATGGTGAAGTCGTAGTCGAAGGAAGCAACGGTTGGACTTGTATGCCCGACACGATGCCCGGTGACCGAGCCGCCATTTGCATAGACGCTGTCTGGGCGGAGATGATGACCGCGCTGGGTACAAAGGCGCCATTTGTTGCGCCCAGTATCGGTATCTCATACATGCTGCTTGGCGAGCCGGCCGGTAGCGGGGTCAGCAACTCCGATCCGTATCACAAGGATGCTGTGCATGCGCATGACTACGTAGAAACAGGCCCGCACCTGATGATCATCGTGCCGAAGGAAATGCTGAAAGGCATATCTGATGATCCATCGACAGGCGGTCCGTACGTAATGTGGAAAGACACTGATTACGCACACATCATGATACCGGTTGGTTCGCTCGACTGATTCTCAATCCAGCGCATGGGACGCCCCGCCTTCTTCGGCGGGGTATTCCATGTGCGAGTTTGAGCGTGACCGGCGCTTCGCCAGACTACTTTTCTATATCGCGCGACACTCGCGGCATGCCGCTTGCCGAGCTTTATGGTCTGGCAGTTGGGAAAGATAATCATTACTAAAAATCACTGTAGCTGAACAACTGCCTTCCATCCCGGTGCGTATCCAGGATTCAGATCACCTGATTTATCCGGCTGGGTGGGAGCCTTACTCGCCAGCGTGGGCGACCCCGCATACCTTGCATGAGGGATCCCGGGCAAGACGGAAGGAACGGAAATTCATCGAACGGGCGTCCAGCAGGAGCAAACGTCCTTGCAGGGTGTCACCCAGGCCGAGCAGAATCTTCAGTGTCTCGGTGGCCTGTATACAGCCCACGATGCCCGCCACTGGTCCCAGCACGCCCTGCCCCGAACAGTTTTCGAACGCAGAACGCTGATGCTCTCCTTCGATGGTCTGATCCAGGTCGCTATACAGACAGTTGTAGCAGGGACTGTCCTCCAGGTCCGCACGAAACACCGAGGCCTGGCCTTCCAGTCCCACCACTGCCCCGTATACCAGGGGAGTCCGGGTATCCACACAGACCTGGTTCACCGCCACCCGGCAGGCGAAGTTGTCGCTGCCATCGACAACGACGTCTGCCAGTTGTACCTGCTCTCGCAAAGCCATGTCATCCAGCTTGTGCGCGAAGGTGATAATCTCCGGGTCGGGATTCCGGGCAGCCAGGGCGGCCCTCGCGGAGTCCACCTTGGGCTGCCCAAGTGTGGCTGTGTTGTGCAGCAACTGGCGATGCAGGTTTGAGGTTTCCACCGTGTCAGGATCGACCAGCACCAGTTGCCCCACCCCGGCACCGGCCAGGTACATGGCTACCGGCGATCCCAGTCCGCCCATACCCAGGATCAGCACGCGGGAGCTTGCCAGCCGCTGTTGCCCCTCCAGGTCGACGTCGGGCAACAGGATTTGCCGGCTGTAACGCAGCAGTTGTTCGTCATTCAGATCAACCATACTCACGCGTAAGCTCCCGGCGTAATCAGAACCGCAAGCAGTATGTGTTCGACAGCAAATGCAGGTACAGGGCGGGTCGTGGCGCTCGGCATGACAGGAACCTATTCGCCGCGAGCGGGCCAGGCCTGCTGGTCAATGTCGAGGTCGCTGAAATCGGCCGGATCCAGCACCGGTTCGCCGTCCGGGCCGCGCCGCCTGGCATCATAGTCACGCAGCAGACGCCTGCCTACCGGCCACAACAGGGTAATCGCCACCAGGTTCACCAGGGCCAGCAAGCCCATGGTCAAGTCAGCGAAGGCGAACACCGTTCCCAGATCCTGCAATGAACCCCATAGCACCAGGCCCAGTACGAACACGCGGAATACCTGCACCTGCTTTTTGCTGTCGCCCCCCAGGTAATTAATGCTGTTCTCACCCAGGTAGTAGTTGTACATGATGGAGCTGAAGGCAAACAGCAACAGGGCGAAGGATACGAATATTCGGCCCCAGTCGCCCACGTGTACGGCCAGGGCATTCTGGGTCAGCACCACGCCATCCATGCCGGCGCCGTCCAGACCGGCCAGCAAGATGATCACGGCGGTGCAGGTGCACATCACCAGCGTATCAATGAATACACTGAAGGCCTGCACCACGCCCTGGGCGGCCGGGTGCGGCACCCACGCCACCGCAGCCACATTCGGGGCGCTGCCGAGTCCTGCTTCATTGGAAAACAAGCCGCGTTTCACGCCAAGGATGATCGCAGCTCCCACGCCGCCACCCAGCGCGGGTCCATAGCCAAACGCGTTCTCCACGATCAGCAACAGCATGTCGGGTACGCGGGTGAAGTTCAGGCTGATCACCACCAGGGCCATCAACAGATAACCAACACCCATCACCGGGACCAGCCACTCGGTGACCGATGCCATGCGCTTGATACCGCCAAACACGATGCCACCCAGCGCCACCGCCAGCACTATGCCACTGATCCATCTCGGCAGCCCCAGGCTGTCGCTCATGGATGCAGCCACCATGTAGGACTGCAAGGCAATAAAGGCCAGGCCAAAGGTCACCAGCAACAGGATCGAGAACAGCACCGCCAGCCAGCGCTGGCCCAGGCCGTGCTCAATGTAATACGCAGGACCACCACGGAATATTCCGTCAGCGTCCTTGCGCTTGTAGAGCTGGGCCAGGGAGCATTCAAAGAAGCTCGTCGCCATGCCGATAAGACCGACCACCCACATCCAGAACACTGCCCCGGGACCACCCAGGCTGATGGCCACCGCCACACCGGCAATGTTGCCACCGCCCACCCTGCCGGCCACGCTGAGCGTCAGGGCCTGGAAGGAACTGAGGCGACCTGCCTGGTGCTTGAAGGCCTCGCGCATGATGCCAAACATGTGCCCGAAATAACGAAACTGCACCGCACCGGACGCAATCGTGAACCACAAGCCCAGCGGGACCAGGACAAATATCAGCACCCTGTCCCAGAGCAGATTATTCAGTGTCGCCAGCATCAGGCTCTCCTTACGGGCTCCATACCCGCTCTATTTCTTGTATCCCAGGGGCATGGGTTCATCCAGGTTCATGTAGCGATCACGCAAGCGGGTGGCGCGACTGACCATGGGTATATTTTTCCCGCGTATGATCACCTGGTCAGCAAAACTGGTGAGCTCCAGCGGGTCACCGCTCCAGACCACGAGGTCCGCAGCCTTGCCTACTTCCAGCGAACCCAGGTCGGTGTTCACACCGTAAATTCGTGCCGGGTTCAAGGTGATTGCCCGTAAGGCTGCCTCGTAGGGCAGGCCATTGGCCACCGCCAGCCCGGCGTACTGGGTGATATTGCGAGCGTTGTAGGTACCGCCATCTGAAATGGCAATAAGCACGCCGGCCTTTTGCAGTCGGGCCGCGTTCTCCAGGGTCGACCCCAGGCTGTCAAAACCGCTGGGCAGATTACGCTGGGGATCCAGGATTACCGGGACATTCGCCGCCGCCAGGTCGGCGGCCACCACCCAGGCTTCGGCACCCCCGACAATCGCCAGCTTCAGACCGAAGTCCTTTTTCAGTTGCAACGCCTGGGTAATATCCGAGGCGCGCTCTACTGCGACCAGCAACAAGGTCTCTCCACGCAGCACCGGTTGCAGGGCATCCAGGTCCTTGCGCTTCAGCGTGAATTCCCGGTGGGCGCCCTGCTCCCAATTATGACTGTGGCCGGCGTAATCCCGGGCTTCCTCCAGTCCGTCCCGAAGGACCAGCATGGCGTTGACACGCGAGCCTCCGCTAAGACCGCTGCCGGATTCACCGAGGTGGACGAACATGGCGGCGGCGGAACGGGTCAGCCATTTTCCAGGACCCGCAAGATCGATCACCGCAGCCTGCCCACTGAATATCGAACCCGGCATGGCCCAGCTTGCGCCAGGTACCACGGCGGCGCGGGTAATACCCTCGATGCGATTTACACCAATCAGGGTGGAACGCGGATTTATCGCATAGCTAACATCAAATGAAGCGGAAAAGCGCTCGCCGCTCTGACCAGCATCCACCGTGGCATCCACTCCGGACACTTCGGTCACGCCAAATTCGCTGTAAGCGTCAAACAACCCGGGGGTAACAATTTTGCCGGTAGCATCAATGATCAGGGCATCGGCTGGCACCTGTACATGCTGACCCACCGCCACGATACGGCCATCTCGCATGAGCACCGTGCCGTTTTCAATCACGCCGGCACCACCCTGGGTCAGCAGCTTGCCACCGGTCACCGCGATGGTCTGCGCCACGCTCAGGTTCGCGCACAGGACCAGACAGGAGAACGACATCCATTGCATAAAGCGTTTCATTGCGTATCTCCTTCGAGGTCCAGGCTACCCAATACAAAATCCGACTCCGCCTGGTAGGCGGGATCGTTCAGGTCGTAGACCAGGGCGCCATCGACATAGACTTTCTCGGCCTTGCTGTACACGCTGAAGGGATTACCGTTCCACAAGACCAGGTCGGCATTCTTGCCCGGGACCAGGCTCCCCGTGAGCTCGGCTATACCCAGCGATCGCGCAGGGTTCAGACTGAGCCAGGTCCAGGCATGTTCCGGCGTAATACCCATACCAACCCTGTTGGCCGCACCCATTGCCTTGGCCGCCTCCTGGTTCAGACGCTGTATGCCCACCTCTGAATCCGAGTGCACGATGGCGCAGGCGCCGGCCTTGTCTACCAGCGCGATGTTCTCGCGTATACCGTCAAAGGCCTCCATCTTGAAGCCCCACCAGTCCGCCCACATGGCCGCGCAGGTACCGCTCTCGGCCAATACATCGGCAATCTTGTAGGCCTCCACCGCGTGGTGGAACGACGCAATCTTGTAGCCAAACTCCTTGGCGACATCCAGCATCACCACCATCTCGTCGGCCCGGTAGCAATGGTTGTGCACCAGGATTTCGCCGTTAAGTACACCCATGAGTGTATCGAGTTGCAGGTCACGCTCCGGTGGCGTATCGCCCTTGCCGTCTTCGTAGTCATCCCACTTCTGCTTGTAGGCAGCAGCCTTGACCCATGCCTTGCGATAACCCGCCACATTCCCCATACGGGAATAGGGACCACCCTTCTCGCCATACACGCGCTTGGGGTTTTCACCACAAGCCATTTTCAGGCCTTGCGGAGCACCCGGGAATTTCATCCCTTCCATGGTGCGCGAGGGGACGTTTTTCAGGGTCACGCCACGACCACCAAACAGATTGGCTGAGCCCGGAAGTACCTGCAGTACAGTCACACCACCGGCCCTCGCGGTATTAAAGCCCTGGTCCTGGGGCCATACGGCGTGTTCGGCCCAGACTTCCGCAGTATTGGCGCCGGAAATTTCATTGCCATCCGAGGTGGCCACAACCCCGGGTGAGGCATACACCCCCAGGTGGGAATGGTTATCGATGATGCCGGGGGTCACCCACTTGCCGCCCGCTTCAATTACCAGCGCATCGGCCGGGGCCTCTACCTGTGCGCCCACGGCCAGAATTTTGCCATCTGCCATGAGCACTGAACCGCCATCGATCCGGGCGCCTTCCCCGGTCAGAACGGTGGCGTTACGGATCAAGGTGACTTGCGTGGGCATGGCCTTGTAGGTGGAGGTATAAGGGGTATCGCCAATCGCCGATGGCGTCGGGACGCGGGGCGGTTTATCTTCCGACCCGCAAGCGGCCAGCAGCGTCACCGCGGCCAGGAATAGAGAAATTTTTTGTCGTTGTTGCATCGCTTCATCCCGGTCCGGCTTGACCTGTCAATTTATGGGCGCTGACGCTCAAGCGGGGCAGTCTAGCATGAAGTTCCGCCGGCGAAGGAAGCCCGGGGAGCCCGCAACACCGGACCGCGCACATACAAAAAGGCCCCGGTCTTGCGACCGAGGCCTTTAACGATGCGGTTCCGGACTAGCTTGTTCCGTTCCCAATAAATCTATGGCTTAAGCGCCTCCAGGGATTCAAGGCGTGCCGCCTCAAATTCGTCTCCCGGGTTCCAGGCCTGTTTTTCATCAGCATTAGCCATCACCAACCCCGCCCAGAAGCCGAAGCGGGCATCGTCCACCAGGCCATCAAAGCTCCAGTCGTCGGTCAATTCGTCGCTGGGCTGGTGATAATTTCGGGTGGTGTAGGCTTCAACCACCTCGGGGCCCCATTCCTTGGGATGGCCAACGAAGTCGGTGCCACCCTTCACGTACAGACCAGGGACGCCTATGGCCGCCAGGGAAAACTGGTCGGAGCGGTAATAGAGACCCTTGTCCGGGACCTGGTCGCCCACCAGGTAGCGACCCTGGTACTGGGCCACTTGCTCGGCCACCGCATCCAGGGTGGATTTCCCCTTGCCCAGAAACGACACATCCCGGGTCTTGCCCCAGATGTTGCCGCTGTCAAAGTTGATATCCGCTGCAATATTGCCAGGCGGGATGGTGGGATGACTGGCAAAATATTTCGAACCCAGCAGACCTTGTTCCTCGGCACCCACGAAGGCAATCAGGACCGAACGCCTGGGACGCTCAGGCATGGCCGCAAGTGCTCGGGCAATTGACAACACCATGCCCACGCCGGACGCATTGTCCCGGGCGCCATTGTAAATACGGTCATCCGGATTCACGTTCATGTCGGCCAGGCCAATGCCGAGGTGATCGTGATGAGCGGTGTAGATTACCACCTCCTTTTTCAGCGCCGGATCACTGCCTTCCAATATACCCAGCACGTTGGCGGAACCGGAGTTCGCCAGCGCGTTGTCAAATGTGATGGATGTTCGAACCTTCAGGGACACTGGCTGGAAGTCGCGACTCTTTGCCGACTCGATTAACGCTTCCATGTCCTGGCCACCCAGTGCGAAGACCTTGCGCGCGGCATCCTCGGTCACCCAGGCAGCCATTTGCAGACGGGGCTCTTCCCCGGCAGGCAATTCAAACTGCTCACCTGTCCAGGAGGTTTGCACGACCTGCCAGGGGTAACCCGCAGAAGGCGTGGTGTGGATGATGATGGCCCCGGCCGCGCCCTGGCGGGCGGCGCTTTCATACTTGTAGGTCCAGCGACCGTAGTACATGCGGGCCTTGCCTTCGAACAACTCCGGATCCCAATCCGGATCGTTGTTGAGCATCACCAGGACCTTGCCCTGCAAATCCTGTCCCTTGAAATCATCCCAATCATATTCGGGCGCCTGGATG
>JAPHSC010000381.1 GCA_026193125.1 Gammaproteobacteria bacterium | reverse complement strand
TCCGGCCAGGTGTCTGCCAGTGCCTGGAACAAGCCCAATGCTCCAAGAAGCTTGCCAACGCTGCCAACGTTTTGCCGGTAGTCGCCACGGTATAAGGCACTGCGTGGTTGATCCGGATCACTTAAATCCAATACGGCAATACCGTAGCCGGCCTTGTCTTCACCCAGCAGTGCGGTAATTTGCGCAGTGAATTCCGGATCCGATGAAGGCAGAACCATGTCGCCGTAGTCCAGCAAGCGCAGGTCTACCTGTTCGGTGGTTAACATCGCGCCCGGGGGCTGAAAGCCGCCGATGGCCAGGGCCAAATTCGCCAGCCTGGCGCCTTCGACCCGCCTGATCCCTGTCTCCTCGTACCCATCCAGCGGATAGGCCATCGCCCCGCTGACACCGACCAGCAATCCCGCGAGCAACAGGCTTACACGTGTCCAATTCCATCGTGTCCTCATTGCGGTACTCCTTCGAGATCAACCGTAATGCTCGCAGTATCTGCCAGGCGCGCGTCCATTTCGCGCAGGTAAGCGATGCCTCGCGCCATCTTGCTTTCAAGGAACGGCCTGAGCTGGAACAAGCGAAGATCGCCATTGACAAAACCGAATTCGACATCGGCAGGCGCAGGATGACCTTCATCATCGGTAATCGGCGGGAATTTCTGCGGCAGGCCTCGAGCGAAATCGATCAACTGCGCGATCTCACCGGCTTGTAAAACCATGTCGCTACCACTTGCAGGCAGAAACTGCAGATCACCCTTCGGGTCTGGCACGCGCCGCCAGGGTGCGGTGGCGGTGGCGAGCACACGCACGTAGGAACCGTCCAGTGCAATCCGCAGCGATTCAGCGGCCTGGCCGTCGACAGCGCCGCCCAGTCCTTCATTGACTGCCACCGAGATTACGTCGCGACTACCGGTGTCGATATCCTGGGTAACCAGCACACCCGATTTGTCGGAAGCCACCGACTCCAGCAGCAGTATGGATGTATAGACATGTTCAGGCCGGGTCATGTGGGATTGCCGCCAGGCAAACGCCCTGGCAGTGAATGGCGAGGCCCACACCCCGGCGATGCTGTTGAGCAGGTTATCGAAACCCACGACGTTCGGTAATGTCAGGTTCAGGCCGGCACCGGTGAACCCGGCGAGGTCTTCGACATTGGTATCCGAGCGCACGAAAACGCCGGGCGGATTATCAGAGCCAAAGGCTTCCGTCATGGCTGCTTTCAGTTGTTGCTGGAAAGCCTCGCCGGGTTGTGTACCGGCAATGATGCCGTAAAGTTCTGCACGGAAGGCCTCGGCCTTTACCGCGTGACGGGGATCATCCGTCGGGATTTCGGCCAAGGCTTGGTAATTTTTGACCATCCATTCAAATACCGTACCCTCGCCACCCGCATAAGGTTGATCAAGGGCCTCCTGGCGGAACAATCCGAATGGAATCGCAACACCACGCGAGACATGTCCGGGGTAATGCGCCCGCAACTCTCCTAGTTTCGCTGCCTTGGGTCCGACGATGCGGCCCGAATCTGAAGCGCGCAAAACATCCAGTGGTACAAAGTTGCGAACGCTTAGATCCAGCTTGTCCAGGTCGGGATTAATCTGTACACCGCCACCTGCACCCGCCTCGGCGAAAACCTCGCTCCAGCGTTCATCCCAGGCGGACAACTCGACCAGCCCTGATTTACTGACCGCCAGTACAACGCGCTCACCATTGTGCGCAGCCAGCGTCTGTTTCAGGGAACTGTCGACGGTAACATTGGGGATACCAAGGTTTCTCGCCAGTAACTGCACGTGTGACAGGGGGTTGCCTTCGCCCTCGGTCAGGATACCGGATACCGGCGGCAGGTCAGAGACGGTCTCGGGCAACACATAGATGCCATCGGCTTTGAAGTTTTCCAGGTTGCTCAGGTCGGGTTCAACATGCAGGATACCGGTTGCCAGGCCAGGGTTCAGGGCCGTAAAACCAACACCTACCGACTCGCCGAAGAGGCCGTGTTTGACGCCTGCCAATCGATTGGCGTCACGTGACAGGCCGTCAAGGACACTGGAGAAAAACAGCAGAGGGCTGCCACGCAGCTGGTCCTGGATGAAAAGCATGGCCAGCGGTTCGATCTCCGCCAGTTTCTCCATGGAGTTGTAGAAATACATACGCAAGTTCTGCGTACCCCAGCCCGGTACCCGCCCGAGGTAACCCAGGGCATCAAGGTAGCGGTCAAGGTTCAGTGTTTCTGCGCTTAGCGATTGCAGTGTTTTGAGCAACTCATCAAGCAGGCGCTGGTTGATAACGCCGGTGCCGTAAGCGGCAAGTCCAGCCGCCTCCAGGTATTTGAGTCGCTGTTGCCGTGTTTGTTGTTTGAGTGTGCTACGTAACTCAGATGCGGCGCGGAAGTTCTCGCTTTCAAGGCGCAGGCCGAGATCCAGGACTTCCAGCCTGGCAGCGTCAGAATGGATAAGACGGAACGAGCGTCTCAAATCGGCCAGCAAGCGGCCGGTCACTGCAAACCGGTTGGCCGCAGAAGCATCTGCACGAAGATCGG
>JAPHSC010000132.1 GCA_026193125.1 Gammaproteobacteria bacterium | reverse complement strand
CGTGTCGCCAGATCATCCAGGTAAGCCAGGGCTTCACCCTCGGGTACCTTTGGCACACCTTCCAGGGTCACCGAGTTGAGCTGCTGGAACTGGCTGCGAGTAGACGGCTCCACACCCTGCTCCAGGGTCACCACCGTGGACAAGGGCACCATGGTCCCATCGCTGCCTCGCACGAAATACGAGCCCAGCTGATCGGCCTGCACACGGAAGTCGCGTTCAACCTGGGGGATGACCTTGTAGCTGTTTCCATCCATGCTGAACTGGTTGACGTAACCGCCACCGAGCATCACCCCCAGGCCTCGCCCTATGTCCGCCATGGTCAGGGACAGATCGGCCGCCCTGTCCCGATCAATGACAACGCGGGTCACCGGCAAATCCATTTCCACGGATTTCCTGAGAAACATGAAACGTCCGCTGGCCATGGCCTCGCCTATCATGGCATCAGCCACCTCGACGATTTCCGAATGAGGCCGGTCCGAACTCAACACGAACTGTATCGGCAATCCGCCACCGCCACCGGGCACGCTGGATCGCGGGAACACCACTGTGCTCATACCGGCAACCTTGCTCAGTATGGCCTGCACTTCCGGTTGTACCTCGGCCTGGGAACGGTCGCGCTCGGAGACAGGTACCATCCCGAAACCGCCGAAAGTACTTCCCCGGTCCATACCCAGCACCATCCAGCTTCTGTCGTACTCCGGGATTTGGCTGAACGATTCCTGGATTTGCGCGCCGTAGGCTTCATTGTAGTCAAGGGTGGCGGTGCGCGGCCCGTTACCCATGAAGAACAAGGAACTCTGGTCTTCGGCCGGTGCCAGTTCGCTCTTGCTGCTAACAAACATGAAATAATTCGAGACCAGTATCACTAGCGCCGCCAGCATCAGCACGGGCACCGAATCCAGGGCGCTACTCAGGCGCCGCATGTAGGATTCCGACAACCAACTGAAGAAGCTCTCAACGGATTGCTCGAAACGGCCCTCGTTGCCGTGCGGCTTGAGTACGTGAGCTGAAAGCACCGGGGAGAGGGTCAGGGCCACGATACCGGATATAACAAACGCACCGGATAGCGTGTAGGCAAACTCCGTAAACAAGGTACCTACCAGTCCACCCGTAAACCCGATGGGCGCATAGACCGCCAGCAAGGTGGTGGTCATGGCGATGATCGGCAGTGCCAGTTCGCGAGCACCCTTGAGCGCAGCCTGGATGCGTGACTCGCCCCGTTCAATGTGGCGATGAATGTTCTCCACCACGATGATGGCATCGTCTACTACCAGGCCGATGGCCAGCACCATGGCCAGCAGGGTCAGCAGGTTAATGGAATACCCCAGCAACCACATCACGAAGGCGGCGCCGACCATGGACAGCGGTACCGCCACCGCAGGGACCAGGGCGGCCCGGGCTGATCCCAGGCTAAGAAAAATGACCACCAGCACAATCAATATGGCTTCTGCGAGGGTGGTGTACACCTCCGAAATGGAGTCGCTGATATAGACACTGGCATCATAGGCCACGCCGCCGCTTATTCCCTTGGGCAGCTGTGCCTGTATGGACGGCATCAATTCTTTCACCAGGCGAGCCACTTCCAGGGGATTGGCGCCGGGCGCCGATTCCACCGCCAGGAATACGCTGGGTGTACCCTTGTAAAGCACCTGGGTCTGGTATTGCTCCGCACCCAGTTCAACTCTCGCGATGTCTTCCAGGCGGACCATCTTGTCGCCCAGCGTCTTGATTACGAGCCGGCGAAATTCGGCCTCACTTTTCAAGTTGGTATTGGCGTCCAGGTCAATGGACACATACTTGCCCTTGGTGGATCCGATACCTGCCAGGTAATTATTGGCGCGCAATACCGAGGCGATCTCCTCGGCCGATACATCCAGCGCCCGCATCCGCGCCGGGTCCAGCCAGACACGCATGGCGAGTTGCTGGCCATACACGGCGGCCTTGGAAACTCCAGGCAAGGCCTGGATCTGGGGCTGAATCACGCGAGTGGCATAGTCAGTGATCTGGGTACCCGGGACAGTTTCACTCAAAAATCCCACGTACATAAGGGCGAAGCCACGCTCGCCCGTGCTCTGGATAACGGGGTCCTCGGTCTCCGCCGGCAAGACATTGCGCTGGCTGGCCACCTTGGCCTGAATTTCCGCCACCGCCGCGTCGGTGTTGTAGTTCAACTGCATATGCACGTCGATGCTGGACACGCCCTTGGAACTGGTGGCGGTCATGAAGTCGATGCCCCGGGCCTGGGCTATGGCCCGCTGCAGTGGCGTGGTAATAAACCCCTGGACAAGGTCAGAGCTGGCACCTGGATAGACTGTAGTGACGTTGATCACGGTGGTCTGCATCTCCGGAAACTGGCGCAGTTCCAGCATGCCCAGCGATCGCAGACCCAGCAGCAATATGATCAGGCTGATGACGGTGGCCAGCACCGGTCGCCGAATGAATACATCTGTGAATGTCATGGGTGGCTAAACCCTTCGTCGTCCAGGACCGTGCTGTTATCCACGCTGATGGACTGGCCGTCTCTAAGCTTCACCAGGCCCGCCCGGACCACGGTCTGACCCGCTTCCAGTCCCGAGGTAATTACTATGCGTCCGCCACGAACATCGCCGCTGGTCACTTGCTGGCGTTTGGCCACCAACCCGCCCTTGCCATCGTCTTGCGCCAGGTAAAGGAAATCTCCATAGGTATTCACGCTGACCGCGGTGCGCGGCACGGTCACGGCACTGGTCTCACCTTCAAGCAGGTTGACCACTCGCGCAAACATGCCGGGCCTGAGACGACCATCAAGGTTGGCTAGCTGCGCCCGCATCGCAACCATGCGGGTGGCCACTTCCACGTCGGGCTCTATGGCCTGCAGCACCCCCATGAACACCTCTTCCGGGTATGCCCCAACGGTGATCTCCACCTTCTGGCCCACCGCCAGGCTGGGAAGGAAGCGCTCGGGCAGGGCGTAGTCCACGTAGATGGGATCCAGGGACTGCAGGCTTACGATGGTATTGCCCGGCTCAATATACTGACCGGAATCGACCTGGCGAATGCCGAGCAAGCCGGCGAAGGGCGCGCGCACCGTCTTGCGTTCGATGATAGCTTTTTGTTGTGACACCCTGGCCCGTGCGGCGTCAAATGCGGCCTCAGTCTGGTCGAAATCAGACCTGGACATGGCTTTCTTCGGCAACAGTTCCTTGGCTCTCTCGAATTGCAACTCACTCAGCCTGGCCTCGGCCACCAGCACTCGCAAAGCAGCCTTGTCCACCTCGTCATCCAGACGCAAAAGCGGCTGTCCCTGGCTTACATGCTCACCGGACTCGAACAACAATTCCCTGACCAGGCCGCTGACCTCGCTGGTCAGCCCTACACCATTGACCGCGTTCAGCCCACCCACCGAGGCAATGGACGGTTGCCAGGATTCCAGCTTCGCCACAGCGGTGGCAATTACCGCAGGTGGTTGGGGCCTGGACATGGCCTCACCCATCTTTTTGTATCCGATCATCTTGACGGCGAATATTCCGCCAAAAATTCCAGCTAGCAGAATGATTGCTATCAGCGCGCGTTTAATCATTGGTGTCTCTTTGGTCTTTTGCCTGGTCCGAAAGCCCGGATATGCATGCCTGTTGGTCAGGGCATTCGTATTTGACCGGCCCCGGCCTCGATTAAGGCGCTAACTTTAACGCGACTGCGTCACTATTCCTATACAGGTTACCGCCTCGCGCTCCCGTTTACCCTTATTGCCGGGCCGCCGGGACAAGCGTAAGTTCAACCAGGCAGGCACCGGGCCAACAAGGGAGTTGCCGGATTGAACGAAAAGGCCTCACAGCCACCGACTATCAAGCTGGAACCAAGGTTATCAGGGCTGGCCAAGTCCGCTACCTTGGCCATCAACGAACAGTCACAGGCCCTCGCTGCGCAAGGTAAACAGATCGTGCGACTGGGGCTGGGCCAATCGCCCTTTCCTGTCCCGGCAGTCATGCTGCGCGCACTGCAGCTCAATGCCCACCAGAAAGCCTATCTCGCGGTCCAGGGCCTGCCGGAGCTGCGACTGGCCGTGAGCCGGTATATCGAACGAACTGAAGGCTTGCACTTCACGCCGGAACAAGTACTGATCGGACCAGGCAGCAAGGAATTGCTGTTCCACCTGCAGCTGGCCTGTGATGCGGAGTTGTTACTCCCCTCCCCCAGTTGGGTGTCCTACGCCCCACAGGCCAGGATTCTCGGCCGCGACATGCAATGGTTGCCCTCCGAGCCGGGCCAACCCGACCTGGATCCGGATGTGCTTGACCGCTACTGCCGACAGCAGCCGGCTCGACCAAGACTGCTGGTGCTCAATTATCCCAACAACCCCAGCGGCAGCAGCCCCGAGCCAGACCGGCTGCAAGCTATTGCGAACGTGGCGCGCAAGCACCACGTGATGATTCTGTCTGATGAAATCTACAGCGGCCTGGATTTTGACAATCAGCACATCTCCATCGCCCGTTACTACCCCGAAGGCACCATCATCAGTAACGGCATCAGCAAATGGGCCGGGGCCGGCGGCTGGCGCCTGGGTGCATTCATTTTTCCGACCACCCTGGAGTCCGTGCTAAGGAGCATGGTCACCCTCGCCAGCGAATCATTCACCTCGGTCAGCGCGCCCATTCAATACGCAGCCATTCATGCGTTTAACGACAACGAGGAACTGCGGGACTACCTGGATGTATGCCGACGCTTGCTCAAGGCCTTGATGTTTTGGAGCTGGCGCATCCTGGAGAGCGCGGGGGCGCAGGTAACGCGACCACGTGGCGGTTTTTACCTTTTGCCCCATATGGAGGCATTGCGAGACAAGCTTGATATCCAGAGCAGCCAGGCCTTGTGCCAGTATCTGCTGGATAACACCGGGGTGGCCGCCCTGCCCGGCACGGCATTCGGCAGGGCGCCGGACGAGCTGTGCGTGCGGCTGGCCTGCGTGGACTTCGATGGCGAGGCTGCCCTTGCCGCAATGCGGGAACTTCCGATTGGCACCGAACCGGACGCTGCCTTCCTGCTTGAGCATTGCCAACCCACCGTACATGGCATCCAGCGCATAGCTGCCTGCTTCCAGGGCTGAATACCCATCGGCCGGAACCATCGTGGTTGACTTTTCGATAATCTGATATTAAATTGATATCATATTAATTCGTGCAAGAGAGACAGCCATGATTAAAGAAATCCGTCGCAAAGTGAATTCCGGATACCTGTTCCTGGGCCTCCTGGCCGCGGCACAACTCATCGGCGCCTACGGGATATTTAATGGACTGAGAGCACTCGAATTTCCCATGGCGATATTTTGGGCCCTGTTGAGCGTTGTCGTCCTGGTGTGCTGGTTCGGCCTGTTTATGGTCAATCCCAACGAGGGCAAGGTACTCCAGATCTTTGGCAAGTACGCGGGGACGGCCCGCGATCCCGGCCTGCGCTGGGCCAACCCCTTCTATGCCAAAAAGGCAGTCTCCCTGCGCATTCGAAACTTTGAAAGTGGCAAGCTCAAGGTGAATGATTCCAATGGCAGTCCAATCGAGATCGGGGCCGTGGTGGTCTGGAAAGTGGTGGATACCGCCGAGGCGGTCTTTGAGGTGGACGATTTTGAGGAATTCGTCACCATCCAGAGTGAGGCTGCACTGCGCAACCTGGCTACCAGCTATCCCTACGAAACCCATGCTGACAATGAAATCAGCCTGCGTAGTGATCCGAAAGCAATCGCCGCCAGCCTGCGCCAGGAAATCCAGGAGCGACTGGAGAAAGCCGGCGTGGAAGTCATCGAGGCACGCATTTCTCACCTGGCATATGCCCAGGAAATCGCCCATGCCATGCTGCGCCGACAGCAGGCCTCGGCGATCATTGCCGCACGCAGGCAAATTGTTGAGGGTGCCGTCGGCATGGTGAAAATGGCCCTGCACGAATTGAAAGAGCAGGACGTTGTCGAACTGGACGAGGAACGCAAGGCCGCCATGGTGAGCAACCTGCTGGTCGTGCTGTGCAGTGAGGAAAGCGCCCAGCCGGTGTTGAATACCGGCACCCTCCACAACTGATCAAGGCAGTACTGGGGAGCGTGCAAGCGCTCCCCAGTCTGTACATACCCTAATGAGCAAACGCAAACCCTTCGCCCTGCGCATCAACGAAGACATCCTCAACGCCATGCAAAAATGGGCGGACGATGAACTGCGCAGTGTGAACGGACAGATTGAATACGTGCTCAGAGAAGCACTGAGGAAAAACTCCAGGCTGGCCGGGAACAGGGATGACCGGGAAAAGAGCCCGTAGGGACCTCCTCACCTACGCATGATCCCGCAAGCTGCGGCCCGACTTGATCATCGCGCTTGTCAATTTTCCGGAAGCCCGCTCACGCAGCATGACGGCCTGGCTCCAGCGCAATCCCTCACGGCCTGCTG
>JAPHSC010000271.1 GCA_026193125.1 Gammaproteobacteria bacterium | reverse complement strand
CGGGGAATTTCGGACTCGCGCGGTGAAGATTATTCACAAACCGGGATTTATCGGAAAAATTTGCTTCCGGCGTGGTTCAGGTTGGCTTCGACTAAAAAGAATTCAAGGTAACTATTTGAAATGTAACAAGTAAAATAACTGGCTATTTTCTGCTCAAGACGCCCGAAGCAGCGAGATATCACTCATGGCAGACACTCCTGCAGACTTTTTGCACAGAGTTATCCACAGGAATTGTGGATAATCCTGAAAGTCTTTGGTGGGTCGATGGTAGGCGGCGTTAGTTAAAGTTAAACGTGAGCAGATGTGATGCAAGTTCTTGAAGTTAATGCCGGCTCGAATTCGGGCTTGTCAGATGTTCGGGTAAACGTTACACTTCGCGCCCTTTTCGCATGCAGAGGCTGGACGGAAAACGTCATGAAAGCGGATATCCACCCGGAATACAAAGAAATCAAGGTTATTTGCAGCTGTGGCAATGACTTCACCACTCGCTCCACCCTGGGTGAGGAGTTGCACGTGGAAGTGTGCTCGCAGTGCCATCCCTTTTACACGGGCAAGCAGAAGATTCTCGACTCCGGTGGGCGTGTGGATAAGTTCCGCCGCAAATACGGGACGGTGGGCAAGTAACGACTGCTGCAAACGAGATTTGGTCATGGAGAAAAAGCGCCCCTTGTGGGCGCTTTTTTTTGGTCGCGAGCAGGGGATTACGTCTGGTTTACGGTGGCTGAAAGAGGGCTGATAACTATGACTCCCGTGGCTTATACTGATTGTCACCCCATGGGCGCTGGTCTAGTGTCGTGCACTGATTTGAGCGGCTTTTGCGGTGCATGGATAGCCTGCCTTGTTGGCTCTTTTTGCGTGTCCTTCCCCGCTTGCCGAACGAAGGTGTTTCGGCAGGTCCCGCCATGGTGGAAAAGCTCGGAATTGAATGACGATAGGAAGCACAGTTATGACGAACAAAACATTTACGCTGACCAATAACACTACCGGCGCCAGCGTTGAGTTGCCGGTCAAGACGGGCACTCTGGGCCCGGACGTTGTGGATATTGGTGCGTTGTACAAGCAGCACAACGTGTTTACCTTTGATCCGGGGTTTGTTTCCACCGGTAGTTGCGAAAGCGATATCACCTTTATCGATGGAGAGAAGGGCGTCTTGCTGTATCGGGGTTACCCCATAGAGCAACTGGCCGGGCGTTCGAATTTCATTGAAGTAGCCTACTTGCTTCTGTACGGCGAATTGCCCAGCGCGGACGAACTGGCCAGTTTCTCCAGTTCGATAACTCATCACACCATGATCAATGAGGGCTTTTTACGCTTTTTTAACGGCTTCCATTACAACGCCCATCCCATGGCCATGGTGTCCGGTGTAATTGGTTCAATGTCGGCGTTCTACCACGACTCGATGAATATTAATGACCCCGTTCATCGCGAGATTTTTGCTCATCGTGTCATCGCCAAGATTCCGACCGTGGCTGCAGCGGCGTTCAAGCATTCGATGGGTCAGCCCTTTATTTATCCGCGTAACGACCTGGACTACTGCAGCAATGTACTGAATATGTTCTTCTCGGTCCCTTGCGAGCCCTACAAGATAAGTCCGCTTGCGGCCGAGGCCCTGGATCTGTTGTTCATATTGCATGCGGATCACGAGCAAAACTGCAGTACCTCGACGGTGCGCCTGGCCGGCAGTTCCGGTGCTAATCCCTACGCGGCGATTGCCGCGGGCGTTTCAGCCCTTTGGGGTCCGGCGCACGGCGGCGCCAATGAGGCGGTGCTGAAAATGCTGAACGCCATCGGATCCGTGGAAAACATTCCGAAGTTCGTGGCCCGTGCCAAGGACAAGGATGACCCCTTCAGGCTCATGGGTTTTGGTCATCGCGTGTACAAGAACTTTGACCCGCGGGCCACGCTCATTCGTGAAATGTGTCACAAGGTCCTGAAGGAAATGGGCGATAGCAACGCACCCTTGTTCGAACTGGCCCTGGCCCTGGAAGAGGTCGCCCTGCAGGACGATTACTTTATCGAAAAGAACCTGTACCCCAACGTGGACTTTTATTCCGGCATTATTTACCGGGCGCTGGGTATTCCGGAATCCATGTTCACGGTGATGTTTGCGATTGCACGCACGGTGGGTTGGGTTGCGCACTGGCTGGAGATGATTGCCGATCCGGCCGGCCGCATCGGTCGCCCGCGCCAGCTCTACACAGGCGCCCCGCTGCGGGATTACGTCTCGGTAGACGACCGGAAATAGTAACTAGTTCGACAGCAGGGCCTGGACCTCCGCGGTCCTGGCCCTGCGGGTCGGTCTGCCATTGACCGGGCTCAGCGGCGCTTCGCGCAGCCCGTCCAGCGTAAACACCAACAGCTCGAAAAAAACCTCTCCCGCCATGAAGGTGAAGCAAGGGCAGTTCTTGCTGCGCTCGCCACCGTAGCGCTGTTGGCGCTCGCCTGCATGATAAGGAATATCCTGAGCGATCAAGGCCAGGGCCACCTGTTCCGGTGTGTCGGTGAACAGGTGCAGCTGCACTTCGCTGTTGCTGTGGGCGGCCCCGGTCAGGACCGGTCCTACCAGCTGCGGATCAAACTGCCGCAGACCCTCCATCGCCTGTATGGCGGCCCTGCGCAAGCTACTCAGTCTGTCCTCATATTGCCGGCCGCCAAAAAGCTTTTGGTACTCCAGCAGGGCCTGTTCAATTTCCCGGTTGCTGGGCAGTGATTGTTCGCTGGCGCCCAGCCGTTCAGCGGCTTTGCGCTTGGCTGTATAAAAATCTGTAAGCGACTGTTGCACCATGATCCGTGCCGTTTCCTGCGCCACCGCCAAACGCATGTTGTCGCTACGCGGCGTAGCTTGCTTTGCCATCTTGCCTCAGCCTGGTGCGGCCCCTAGAACAGGGTGTCGTCAGGCTTCTCCTCCTCTCCTTCAGACTGCTCAAAGGGATCTGTCTGTTCCGGGCTCTTGCCGGAACTCCTTGCCGGAAGCATGTCCTCACGGAAGGTTTCAAAAATAGCGTCACGATCACCGGCTGCAGCGAGCTTGCCAGTCAGGGGGTCAATACGCACGGTAACCAGGCCGGTTGGGGCTTCCAGCGGGTGTTCCTGTGTGTCCGCCAGGGCTTCACGCATGAAATATATCCATATGGGGAGCGCAGTGCGGCCACCTTCTTCCTTGCGACCCAGGGAGCGCTCCTGGTCAAATCCAACCCAGACCGTGGTCACCAGATCCGCATTGAACCCACTGAACCAGGCATCACGCCGGTCGTTTGTGGTGCCCGTCTTGCCGGCAATATCCTGGCGTTTTAGCTCACGGTAGGCTCTTGCGCCGGTGCCGCGCTGGACCACGCTACGCATCATGTCGTAGATAAGGTAGACATTCTGTGGACCCACCGTCCTGGGTGCCGCATGTATAAGCCCGCTGTTCACTTGCTCCGGAAGGACACAGGCGGTTTCAAGTTCGCCGGGGCGGCTTGTCCCGCCATCCGCCGGCTGGTTTGCTGCGGCTTGCGGAAACAGCCCGAAGTCATTGCCGTCTAGCGTCGTGGCTTGCTCTTGCTCGTTGCCAGTGGGCTCTTGCGCGGCGGGTTCCGGCAGTGCTGCTGGCTGGTCGCAGTTGTGACAGACAATCAGCGGATCGGCTTCAAACACGATCTCTCCGTTGGTCAGCTCCACTCTCTCGGTGTAATACGACTCGGTGAGATAGCCACCGCTGGCCAGGACTGTATACCCCCTGGCCATTTGCAGGGGCGTCAGATTGGCGCTGCCCAGGGCCAGCGACAAATCCTTGGGTAACTCGGAACGGTCAAACCCGAAAGATTCGATATGGCGCAGTGCCTTGCTCACACCGACCGACCTGAGCAGGCGTATAGAAACCATGTTACGGGATCGAACCAGGGCCTCGCGCAGTCGTGTGGGCCCATAAAAGCGGCCGCTGTAGTTTTCTGGTCGCCAGGCACCCTCGAGGGTCGCGTCCTGGAACACTACCGGCGCGTCATTAATGATGCTTGCGGCGGTGAATCCGTTCTCCAGGGCTGCCGAATATATGAATGGCTTGAATGACGAGCCCGGCTGTCTGCGCGCCTGGGTAGCGCGATTGTACTTGCTCTGATAATAGTCATAGCCGCCGACCAGGGCTGATATGGCGCCGTCACGGGGATCAATCGCCACCAGGCTCGCCTGGGCCTCCGGGAGTTGTCCCAATTGCCAGCTGCCGTCTGCCATTTCCATCAGCATGACGACATCGCCCACAGCCAGTATCTCGGCGGCGCTTTCAGGCGAGGGCCCCATGCTGTCCTCAGTGATAAACGGTCGCGCCCAGGACAGCCCGGGCCAACCCAGCATGACCCTGCCTCCTCCCCTGAGATAAACCTCGGCCGCCTTTTCCTCCAGCCGAATGACTACACCGGCGGTCAGGCTGGCGGCGTTCCGGTAGGGATCGAGCAGGCGCTCAAGTTCCTCGTCCGGGTGCTCCAGGGAGATACTCGTGCGGGCGACGGGCCCCCGGTAGCCGTGCCGTCTGTCATATTCCAGCAGACCCTGGCGCAGGGCGCGATTTGCCGCTCCCTGCAGACGGCTGTCAAGGGTGGTGGTGACCTTGTATCCCTCGGTATAGGCGTCCCTGCCGTAGAGCGAGAGCATGTCGCTGCGCACCATTTCCGCCACATAGGGTGCGTCGGCTTCAATGCTTGCTCCGTGCAACTCCGCCCTGGGGTGCTCGCTCATTGCCTGCTCGTAGTCGTCGCGGCTGATGTATGACAACTCCAGCATCCGTCGCAGGACGTATTCCTTGCGTCTTTCCGCCCCGGATGGGCTGGTGATCGGGTTATTTCTGGATGGAGCCGTCGGCAGGCCGGCAATCGTGGCGATCTCAGCCAGGGTAAGTTCCCCCAGGTTCTTGCCGTAAAAAACCTCGGCCGCCGCCGCGACACCATAGGCCCGCTGGCCAAGAAAAATCTTGTTCAGATAGAGAGTCAGGATTTCCCGCTTGCTCAGTTCTCCCTCGATTCTCAGGGCCAGAAATATTTCCCTGAGTTTCCGAATATAGGTTTTTTCCGGGGTCAGGAAAAAATTCCTGGCCAACTGCATGGTGATCGTACCGCCGCCCTGTCGACGCTCTCCGGTCACGGCAAGAAAAAATGCGGCCCGCATCAGACCCTGGTAGTCGACCCCGGGGTGTTCATAGAAACGGTCATCCTCGGCGGCCAGGAAGGCCTCTATCATGCGCGGCGGAATCTCTTCGTAATTTGCGGGAATTCGTCGCTTTTCGCCGAATTCCGCCACGAGCCGACCGTCCCGCGTGTATATGCGCAGCGGCACCTGCAGGCGAATTTCCCGCAAGCTCTCCACGTCCGGCAAGCCCGGTTCAAGGTAGAAATAAGCGGATGCACCGGCAAGCAGGCCGATAAGCATAGTGGTGGCAGCCGCGGCGGCCCCCCAGTAAAGAATTTTTTGATAAAGCTTCATTGCAAGAGTGTGACCCAAGTTCTTGCTTTCAAGTAACCGGATTCTGCATATTCAACCGCAGACGCTGGCAGTTTCCAAGGAAAACAAGGAGTAATTGCGGCACTAGGCAAGGTATATTTGGAGCACGTGCCGCGCCCTGGATCGGGTATGCTAGACGCGGTACCAAAGATTTCTGCAGTCATGCGATGCGAGGAATTGCTCAAGATGGTTGCCGATGGGTGAGCTGGAACAACTGCCTAAGGTATCAGATTGACAGTGGTGCGGGCAGGGTGAGGTTGACTCAGGTTAACGAGCTTGGGCGGTTTTTTCCATAACGTGAGGTGAATCACATAAGCTCCGCGGCGACAGATGTTATACAGTTAGTTGCGCAAGCTAAGGTACTGGACTATCTTTGCTCTGCAAGCTACCGTTAGGGAAGGAAAAAAAGTGTTATTCGGTGCTAAACACAAGCCCTTGCTCGGGCTGGATATTACTACCTCATCGGTCAAGCTGGTCGAACTGGGGCGTAGCGGTGGTCAACTCCGTGTAGAGTCCTATGCGGCAGAGGCGACCCCGGTCAACGCGGTTAACGAAAAGAACATCGTTGACGCTGATGCCGTGGCTGAGGCCATTCGGCGTGCGGTGAAACGGGCTGGCACCAAGACCACAGATGTGGCGGTTGCCATTTCCGGCGACGCCGCAATCACCAAGATCATCCAGTTGCCCGCCCGTCTCAGTCCCTCAGACATAGAGGGGCAGGTCGAACTCCAGGCTGACCAGTACATTCCTTTCCCGATGGAAGAAGTACGGCATGACTTTGAAGTCATCGGGCCCAGCGCAAGAGACGCGGAAATGCTCGATGTCCTGCTGGTCGCAACCCGCACGGAGAATGTCGAACAACGGCAGGCTGCGGTGGACAGTGCGGGCTTGCGCGCAAGGGTCATGGACGTTGAGTCCTTTGCCCTGGAAAGCGCTTGCCAGTTACTGACACACCAGATGCCCGATCATGGCGAGAACGTGACGGTAGCGCTGGTCGACTTTGGCGCCAGCAGCACGACCTTCAGTGTTTTGCGCAATTTGAAAGTCATATATACCCGGGATTTTGCCTTTGGCGGCCAGCAGCTGACCGAGGAAATCATGCGGACTTACGGCTTGAGCATGGAAGATGCGGGTCGGGCCAAGAAAGAAGGAGGCCTTCCCAGCAACTATGAGCCGGAAGTGCTGGATCCGTTCGTGGATGACATGTGTCAGCAGGTCAGCCGGTCACTGCAGTTTTTCCTGGCTGCCGGTGGCGGGCGTCAACAACCGGATCAGATTATAGTTTGCGGAGGCTGCGCTAATATTCCAGGCGTGGACGAGTTGATCGCCAGCCGCGTGGGGATTCCCACGGTGATTGGAGATCCACTTGGACAGATGAAGATATCGTCCCGTGCGAAATCCCAGGGCGTGAAGAAGGATGCGACCGCCTTGATGACGGCCCTTGGCCTGGCACTGAGGAGCTTTGACTGATATGCCCCGGATTAACCTACTACCCTGGCGCGATGAGCTGCGAAAGCAGCGGCAGAAGGAATTCTTGATTTCTGCGGGGATTGCTGTCGTTTTTGGCGTGCTTGTGATGTTCTTCACTAATTTTGTTTTTGAGACTCGCATAGAGCACCAAATCACGCGCAATAACATGCTGAAATCCGAGATCGCCGAGATCGATAAGCAGATTAGCGAGATTCGTGATCTGGAATCCAAGAAAGAGCGCTTGCTGGCTCGCATGAACATTATCGAACAGCTGCAACGTAGCCGTCCGAAATCTGTGAAATTGTTCGATCAGATCGTTCGTACTCTGCCAGAGGGCGTGTACCTGACATCTGTCAAACAGTCGGGCGCCTCACTTGAGGTCAAGGGGCGGGCCGAATCCAGCACCCGGGTTTCCAGCCTGATGAGAAATATCGATTCCTCGACATCTCTTCGAAACCCGACGTTGCAAGTTGTCGAGGCCAAGGAAGTGGATCGTCGCCGGGTAAGTGAATTTACCATCACGGGGCAGCAGACCGTCGATGCCCCGGGTGAGGAAGGAGATCTGCCATGAACGATTTCCTTGAACAGTTAAAAGCACTGGATATTAACGATGTGGGCCGCTGGCCAGCGGCTTTTCGGTACGGACTGATTGGCCTGATTTTCCTTTTTGTTGCGATAGGTGGCACCTATTACTTTGTGTACAAGGACCAGGTGCCAGTGCTGGAAAAAGTGCAGCAGGAAGAGAAGACTCTGAAGGCCGGCTTTGAACAGAAACAGCAAAAAGCCGCGAATCTCGAGGAATACAAGCAGCAGTTGGCCGAAATAGAGAGTTCCTTTGGCACCATGCTTCGCCAGCTTCCTGGCAAGACCGAGGTGCCAAGCCTGCTGGTAGATATTTCCCAGACCGGTCTTGCTGCCGGGCTGGCGGAGGAATTGTTCCAACCCGTGGGGGAGGTACGTAAGGAGTTCTACGCTGAACTGCCCATACGTATCCGTCTGAGGGGCGGCTATCACGCATTGGGCGAGTTCGTGAGCGAAATTGCCGGTCTGCCCAGGATTGTCACCCTGCACGATATTGAAATTACCAAGGACGCGAAAAGCGATG
>JAPHSC010000410.1 GCA_026193125.1 Gammaproteobacteria bacterium | reverse complement strand
GCAGAGGGATAAGATGATCAAGTTATTTTCCAGGACACTCCTGTCGATGATGGTTTGCACCTTGGTAATGGGTGCAGCGGTGGCCGACGAGCCGGCGCATTTCGACCCCAAGGGCAAGATGCCGTCCAAGTTTACGAAGGATTTCCAGGCACAGCAGCGCGAGATTCTGCCCCTGTCCGACAAGACTGATTTCGACGAACAGTCCAGGGGCTTCATCGCGGCGCCAGAGTACACTCAGATCATGGCCGATGCCGGTAATGTTGCGTGGGATATGGGTAAGTATGAATTCTTGCTGGACGGGCAGGATCTGGACAGCATTCATCCTTCGCTGCAGCGCCAGGCCATCCTGAATATGAATTACGGCCTCTACGAAGTGCTGCCCGGCAAGATCTACCAGGTGCGTGGTTTCGACCTGGCCAACATCAGCTTTATCAAGGGTGACACAGGCTGGATCGTATTCGATCCGTTGACCTCCACGGAAACCGCCAGGGCCGCGCTGGCGCTGGCGAACGAAAAGCTGGGTAAGCGCCCGGTGGTCGCGGTGGTGTACTCGCATACCCATGCGGATCATTTTGGCGGGGTGCATGGTGTGGTGGACCTGGCGGATGTGAAGAGCGGCAAGGTGCCGGTGATTGCGCCCGAGGGTTTCATGGAGCACGCGATTTCCGAGAATGTCTACGCCGGCAATGCCATGGCCCGGCGATTGTTCTACCAGTACGGGGTGCTGACCCCGGCCAGTCCCTATGGGCATGTTGACCAGGCCATAGGCAAGAACGTCTCTGCCGGGACCCTGGGCCTGATCGCACCGACCCGTTCCGTGAGCAAGCCGATCGAAGAGATCACCATCGACGGCGTGCGCATGATTTTCCAGAACACGCCGGGCACCGAGGCACCGGCGGAAATGAATACCTACTTCCCCGACTACAAGGCATTCTGGGCGGCCGAAAACATCACCGGGACGATCCACAATATCTACACTTTGCGTGGCGCCCCGGTGCGCGACGCACTGGCCTGGTCCAAGTACATCAACGAGGCTCTGTATGAATTCGGCCAGGATGCCCAGGTCATGTTCGCCTCCCACACCTGGCCGCGCTTTGGCAACGCGCGTATCCAGGAAGTGATGCGCGGGCAGCGTGACTTGTACGCCAATATGAATAACCAGATTTTGCACCTGGCTAACAATGGCGTGACCGTCAACCAGATCCAGAATGTATATTCCCCGCCAAAGAGCCTGCAACAGCAGTGGTATGCACGCAGTTACCACGGATCCGTGGAGCACAATAGCCGCGCGGTGATTAACCGTTATCTGGGCTACTGGGATGCCAACCCGACCACGCTTATTCCATTGTCACCAGAGGATTCAGCTCCGCTTTATGTAGAGATGATGGGTGGCGCAGAGAAGATTCTCGCCAGGGGCCAGGAGTTGTACGACCAGGGTAAATATCGCCACGCCCAGGAGATCCTGAACAAGCTGGTGTATGCCGAACCAGACAACCAGGCTGCCAAGGATCTGCTGGCCGACTGCTTCGAGCAATTCGGTTATCAGCAGGAAAGTAGCAGTGTGCGCAACAGCTTCCTGGCGGCAGCCCTGGAGTTGCGCTCCGGGATACCTGCCGGTATTGCACCGAAGTCGCTGACACCCGATGTGATACAGGCGATGTCCATGAGCCTGTTCCTGGACTACCTGGGAATATTGGTGGACAGTCCCAAGGCAGACGGCTTCAATTTCAAGATCAATATTGTCCTGCCCGACAGCAACGAAGCTCACTTGCTGGAAATGAGCAACGCCACCCTGACCAATATAGAAGGCCGGACCGCGAAGGATGCTGATCTCACCCTGACCATCGGCAAGATCCCGTTGATGCAGGTCATGATGGGATCGGCCAAGCTGGCCGACTTGATTGAATCCGGCGCGGTCAAGACAGAGGGTGACCTGGGGGTGTTGGGTCAACTCAAGGCGAGTATGGGCAGGTTCGATCCGCTGTTTGAAATCATGCCGGGTACAAAAAAGAACTAGGCATTCCTGAATGCCAGGTGTGAACAATGAAAGGGGCTCTTGCTGAGCCCCTTTTTTTGTCTTTGGCTGTTACGAGTTCTCGGCCAAGGCAATCTTTTCCTGATTGTTTAGCCTATCCGGTCGAAGCGATGGAAACGCATGGTGAACGTTGCTCGGCCATGGCTGAGCGAACGCAATGCGGTGGAGTAGCCGAACATACCTGCCAGTGGGGCCTGGGCCTTGAGCAGGCGCATGTGGCCACGCCAACCCACGTCCTGGATGAGTCCACGCCGGGCTTGTATATCACCGATAACCGAACCCACGTCCTCGTCTGGCGCAACCACTTCAACACTCATGATCGGCTCAAGCCTGACTGGTCCTGCGGCCGCAACAGCCTTGCGCGCAGCCGCACTCGCGGCGGCCTGCACACCTGCCGGCGCTTCTGGTGTGTCCTTGTATCCCACGGTGAGCAAGGTAACGCTGATGTCAGCCAATGGGTGCCCATCCGGGCCGCTGCCGGCGCCTCCCTGAAGACCTGCCATGGCCGCTTCAATCAGACCGTTGGGTGTCCCGGCTTGTAGCTCCACCTCGGACAGAAATTCCCTGCCTGCCCCGCGTGCGCGTGGCGCTACTCGACAACTGACCTCTCCATATAACTCGGCATCCTTCAGTTTGCGGTCTACCAGGGCTTTTTCTTCGGCGACTTGAGTGACTGTCTCCCGGAAAACCACTTGTGGTCTGCCGACGGTGACTTGCAAACCAAATTCCCGGCGCAGGCGCTCTACCAGCACCTCGAGATGCAACTCCCCCATGCCACTGATAAGCGTCTGACCGGTTTCCTCATCCACCCGCACTTGTACTGTTGGATCCTCATCCGCGAGCTTGGAAAGGCTCAACTCCAGCTTTTCAGCATCGGCCTTTGTGGCAGCCTCCAGCGCCAGCGACATGACCGGTTCGTAAGCTTCTATGTCCTCCAGCAGGATCGGAACGGATTCTGAGCACAGGGTGTCGCCGGTGGTGGTAAAGCGCAGACCAGTGGCGGCGATAATGCTCCCCGGACCGGCCTGGTCCACCTTCTTACGCTTGTGAGAGTGCATAACAAACAGTCTGGCGAGGCGCTCCTTTATACCCAGACGCGGGTTATATAATTCCTCACCTGCGCTGATCTGTCCGCTGAAAATCCGCAGATAGACCAGGCGCCTGCCTTCATCCATCGCCACTTTGAACAGTAATGCAGAGACCGATTCGCTGAGCAAGGGCTGCAGAGTGATTTTCTCTCCCGACGAGCCGGGTACAGATCCCGCTACCGGTGGCAAGTCAGCGGGTGACGGCAAGTAGTTGACGATGCCGTCCAGCAGCAAATCGACGCCTTTGTTGCGCAGCGCGGCACCGCAGAAAACCGGCACGACCTTTTGTGCATGGCATGCTCGACGGATTGCCTCCAGCAGTTGCGCATTGGTCGGCTGCTCATCCGCGAGGTATATCTCGGCCAATTCTTCATCTACATCAGCCAGGATCTCTATCAATTGTTGCCGTGCCTGTACGGCCTTCTCTTGCCATTGCGCATCCATCTCAACGGGTTCGCTGGCCTGCGTGAGGTCTCCGGCCATGCGGAACGCTCGCATGGTCACCAGGTCTATTACCCCGTCGAACTTGTCCTCCGCCCCCATGGGCAATTGTAGCGCGGCGGGATTTGCCTGCAGCAGCTTGCGCATTTGTATCAGCACGTCGTCAAAGTCAGCGCCAATCCGATCCATTTTGTTGACGAACGCAATACGCGGGACGTGAAATTTGTCGGCCTGGCGCCAGACAGTTTCTGATTGGGGCTCGACGCCATCTACCGCGGAGAACACCACTACCGCACCATCGAGCACGCGCAGGCTGCGTTCCACTTCCATCGTGAAATCCACGTGCCCCGGGGTATCGATCAAATGTATGTCGTGCTCGCGCCAGCACAGCGCCGTGGCGGCGGCTGTGATGGTGATGCCGCGCTCCCGTTCCAGCTCCATCCAGTCCATTTCGGCCGTGCCGTCGTGCACTTCACCAACTTTATGCAGCTCGCCGGCGTGAAACAACAGCCTCTCGGTCACCGTCGTCTTGCCCGCATCTATATGGGCGACAATGCCGATGTTTCTGATGAGCTCAATATTCACGTTATTTGCCGTGGTTTGCAGGCCGGCCTTCTCCGCGCCGGCTGATTCCAGATAGGCGTACAGCTTACACAGGCCTGCAGCGGGCCACGAGCGGGAATGATACCTATTTCGGGGCGGGGCAACCCCGAAAGTCGGCGGCCGTATTCAGGTCGCCGCAGCGTGCTCTTGCGCTTCGTCTTCGGCCTCGGTCTCCTCGCGCCAGGTCACGATATTCATTTCGATAAATACGAAGGCTGTTAACCACAGGAAGGCATCCCAGAAGTCTATAAAGGCGCCTTTCCAGCCCCAGTATATGGCAGCCGCCAGCAGGGCAGAGTAAAGGACAACTTTGGATGCGCTGCTGGCGATGAAAACCACCTTTGAAATTCCGTCGTGCAACTGCAGCCAGACATCCAGCTCCAGCATGATCACAATCAGCAGCCATGCGGCGGCGTTTATCACATCTACCCAGGCCAGCCTGCGGGCGTCCTCAAGGGCGACGGCATCGGCGATGATATGTGTATCATCCAGGCGCACAAACCCACCCTCGGTGGGGAGCTCGGTACAGTTATCGGTGGTCAGCGGTTCAAACTCATCCAGGGTAAGCAGGTATACCGTTTGATCGTCCACGAGCTGGCAGGCGGAAGAGGCTTCCACAGGATGCACCTGGTACAGTTCGAATGCCTTGTCCCAGTAGCCGTTGAATGACAGCAGGATAAAGAAATAGCTCAGGAACCTTACTCCATGCAGTCGCCACTTGAATTGCTGGACCTGCGCATCGGACAACACGTAGGTTTCCATCTCAAATAACAGCAGCAAGACCACCCAGGACGCGGTGTCGATGGTCGGGGAGAAGGCCTGGAACAGGTCACGCAGCGCTACGCCACCCGCGAACAGGTGACCGGATGCGGCCCAGTCATCATTGAAAAAGATGAACACGTTCAGCATTAGCAGGCTGTATATGCAGTACTTGAAGATCTGGAAAAAAGTGAAGAATCTCGACGATGGCAAGCGCTTGCTCCCGGCCCGGAATCAGAGTTGGCTGATCATACCGCAGCTTTGGAGTCAGGGAATACCGTTAGTACGCGGTGGCTCATGTCTCGTCTGAGCGCTGACTCAAGTGGCGGCCAGGCCTGCGGTAAACGCTAGCCAACATCCTGT
>JAPHSC010000218.1 GCA_026193125.1 Gammaproteobacteria bacterium | reverse complement strand
CGAGGCGGAAGTGGCCAGCCTGGGCCGGGGGTGGGAATGCGGATGCACCCGGATAGGCCAGGTCACCGAGCTTGAGGGTATTCGTCTGATCAGGAATGGGGGGGAGATTCCTCTTCCTCCAGCGGGTTTTGAGCATTTTCAAGCATGAATAAATTGATCCCTGCGCATACGGTTTTTTCCAGTCCGGTACATTTCCTGGCGTTTGGTTTTGGCAGCGGTCTGGCGCCCTGGGCACCGGGAACTGCAGGGACCCTGGTGGCGGTTTTTCTGGAATGGCCCCTGCGATCCCAGGGACTTGAGGTCCGTCTGCTGGTGGCCGTCCTGCTGTTCGCAAGCGGTGTGTGGATATGCGGTGAAAGCTCCCGCCGGCTCGGGGTGCATGATCACGGGGGCATCGTCTGGGACGAGATAGCCGGTTATTTTTTGACCATGCTGCTGGCGCCCAGCGGTTGGTTGTGGAGTGTGCTGGGGTTTGTCCTGTTCCGTCTGTTCGATATCTTCAAACCGTGGCCAATCCGAGAGATTGATCACAGACTGGGGGGTGGGCTAGGCATTATGGTTGACGACACCGTGGCGGGAGTGTTCGCAGGTTTGATTCTGTGGGGACTGGTCCAGCTACATTTGTTCACCTAACGGGATTCTCAAGAAAATATTTTGAGTCAGCACAAGACAGGCGATATTCCCGGCAAGATCGGCAAATACGTCATCATCAATGAAGTTGGGCGAGGCAGCACCGGCAGGGTTTTTCTGTCCCATGATCCCTATTACGGGCGTGACGTGGCCATCAAGGTCTACCAGATGGAGGCCCAGGACGAGGACGACAAGGCCCGGGTCGCGCGCAAGATGTTTTTTAACGAAGCCCACATGGTGGGCAAGTTGCAGCACCCCAATATTCTGCCGATTTTTGACGCAGGCGAAGAAGACAATCGCTATTACGTGGTGACAGAGCATGTGCATGGCGCACGCACCCTGGCAGCCTACACCAAGCCCGGCAACCTGCTGCGGGTGGATGACGTGGTGGAGATTATCTACAAGTGTGCCAAGGCCCTGGCCTATGCGCATGGGCGCGGTGTAATCCACCGGGATATCAAGCCCAGTAATCTCATGTTAACCCTGGACAACGATGTGCGAATTATCGATTTCGGTATCGCCATAGTTAAGGATGCCGATGTTTCGAAAATCCAGGGCATCGCTGGTTCGCCCAGCTACATGTCGCCGGAGCAGGTGCAGTCGGATGAAATAACGCACCGTGCGGACCTGTACGCCCTGGGCGCGACCATGTATGAGTTGTTGACCGGTGAGCGACCGTTCAAGGCCAATAACCTGGGCAAATTACTGCACCAGATTGTGTATGCCACGGCAGCGCCGATTCACACACTCAGACCCGAGATTCCCGAAGAACTGGAAAATATCGTGTCCAAGGCCATGCAGAAGGATGCCGAGGACCGTTTCAAGAATGGCGCCGAATTTGCCGCCGCCTTGACCCAGGTCTACAAAACGCTCAAGAACCAGAACGACACGGTCGATCGCCAGGAGCGCTATGACATCTTGCGCAAGCTGCGCTTCTTCCATGAATTTTCTCATTCGGAAATTTGGGAACTGTTACGTGCCAGCGAATGGCGGGAAATGGAAGATGGCGAGGAGATCGTGCGTGAAGGCGAGATGGACGATCGCTTTTACGTCATCGTCGACGGCGGAGTCTCGGTGGAACGTCATGGCAAGTCTGTCGCCATACTGGGCCAGGGCGATTGTTTTGGCGAAGCCAGCTATGTCAGTGGCGCCAGACGTACGGCCACCATCCGTGCTTCGGAGCACGTTACCCTGATTTGCGTGAGCTCGACCTTGCTGGAGCAGGTCTCATCGGCCTGCCAGTTACGCTTTAACCGCGTGTTCTTGCGCTCACTGATTCGCCGTCTGCAGCGTATGGATGGCCTGGCTGCATCCACAGACAAGCTCTCTGCCTGATTATCCCCGCCATGCGGAGGTAAAAGCCCGCGGCTCGTGACGAGACCCGCCGATGGGCAGGCTGCCCGCGCGTGGCGCCCTAGCCATGCGAGGCGCCTGCTGCGAGTCAGCGGGAATGCCCGGACTGTTACGGGTTTACGCGAGATCCTTGTCTTTCTCAATCAGGGCGTAGGCCGAATGATTGTGGATGGATTCAAAGTTTTCCGATTCCACCACATAGCCACGAACCCTGTCGTCCTGGTTCAGACGCACGGCGATATCACGCACGATATCCTCGACGAATTTCGGATTGTCGTAGGCCCTCTCCGTCACGTACTTCTCATCCGGGCGCTTGAGGATTCCATACAGTTCGCAGGACGCTTCCTGTTCGACCAGGTCGACCAGCTCTTCCAGCCACATAAAGCCGTCGATACGGGCAGAAATGGTGACATGCGAGCGTTGGTTGTGCGCACCCCTGTCGGAAATCTTCTTGGAGCAGGGACACAGGCTGGTAACCGGAACGACCACCTTGAGAATCAGGGCGTTCTTGCCTTCCTTGCGTTCACCGACAAACGAGGCCTGGTAGTTCATCAGGCTTTGCACGCCCGATACCGGCGCAGTCTTGTTGATGAAGTAAGGGAACTCCATCTCGATATGACCGGCGTCCGCGTCCAGGTGGGCGGTCATTTCAGAGAGCATCTCGCGGAACGACTTGACCGATATTTCATGTTCATGGTTGTGCAGAATCTCGACAAAGCGAGACATGTGGGTGCCCTTGAAGTCCTGGGGAAGATTCACATACATGCTGAACCTGGCAACGGTGTGCTGCTCGCCACCCGCCCGGTCCATCACCCTGATCGGGTGGAAAATGTCCTTGATTCCAACCTTGTTGATCGGAATACGGCGGGTGTCGGCGCGACCCTGTACATCCTCTATTTCGGTGGTACGGGTGCCGCAGCCCTGGGTATCCTGATTCATCCGTTGATTATCCTCAAGTGATCGAAAAGCCTGGAGTTTTGGGGGTAGCCTTGGCGGTCGCTGCCCAAAGGCCGGTGAATATTTAGACTTATTTTAACTCATTGTTTGGAGTTTGACGCCTGCAGGCTTGCGAATAGTCCGTAGTGTAACGAGGATTGCCAGCATTTGCTTTGGAAACCCCCACTTGCGCGCTAACCCCGGGGTCGTCATTATTCCAGTGTTGAACCGGATATTGGGATTGTCATGGCAAAAAGCAAGACTGGCGGACTGGATTTCGAGGCGGCAATGGCCGAATTGGAAGGCTTGGTAGACCGCATGGAAACTGGTGATTTGTCGCTGGAGGAGACCCTGAAGCAGTTCGAGCGAGGGGTCACGCTGACGCGCGAGTGCCAGGAGGCGCTCAAGCAGGCGGAACAAAAAGTCCAGATACTCAGTGGAACCGGGGATAACGCCGAACCCGAGAATTTTGCAGCCACTGATGCATAACGGCGCTTGTTCAGCTGGATCAGGGCGGGCTAGAATAAGTCTAAATCTCTGGATTTAGCTGTGTAACGGGATGTTTTCACAGGAAATTGGCCACTTAGTTAGGAGAGACGTGATGAAGTTGAAAGGTTCAAAAACCGAAACAAATCTTAAGGACGCGTTTGCCGGCGAGTCCCAGGCCAACCGTCGCTACCTGTATTTCGCCGCCAAGGCGGATGTCGAAGGCTTTAACGATGTTGCTGCCGTATTTCGTTCCACCGCGGAGGGTGAGACCGGTCATGCGCACGGGCACCTGGAGTATCTGGAAGCCGTGGGCGATCCCGCGACAGGCCTGCCCATCGGTCCTACCGGGGATAACCTGAAGGCCGCGATTGCGGGTGAGACCCACGAATACACCGATATGTACCCGGGTATGGCCAAGTCCGCCCGCGACGAGGGTTTTGACGAGATTGCCGACTGGTTTGAAACGCTGGCCAAGGCCGAGCGTTCCCATGCCAATCGCTTCCAGAAGGCGCTGGATAGCCTGGAAGACTAGAAGCATCCTGGCTGCAGCAGCAGCCATTGTGGGGGTGCGCTTCCTGGTCACTCGGGACCACCCCCGCTATTTGAGCACTTTTCCAGGGAGGCGTTATGGCAACGTCAGGTGGAAGCCGCAGGGAAGGCAGCCTTGAGGCGCCTACCCGTCATGCGTTGGATTGGAAGAACCCGGATTTCTATAACGAGGAATCCCTGTTTGCCGAAATGGAGCGGGTATTCGACATCTGTCATGGGTGTCGCAGGTGTTTCAACCTGTGTAATTCATTTCCGACCCTGTTTGACGCGGTGGACGAGTCGGCCAGCGGTGAGGTGGACGGCGTAGCACGTGAAGTCTACTGGGACGTGGTCGACCATTGTTACCTGTGTGACATGTGCTACATGTCCAAGTGTCCGTACGTGCCGCCCCATGAGTGGAATGTGGATTTCCCCCATCTGATGCTCAGGGCCAAGGCCAAGCGTTTCAAGGACCAGGGGGCATCGACCCGGGACAAGATACTCAGCGCCACTGACGTGGTCGGGCGCCTGGCGGGAATACCGGTAGTGGCGCAGGCGGTCAATGCGGTGAATCACAGCAAGACCGGTCGCAAGTTGCTCAAGGCCGGCATGGGTATCCATGAAGATGCGCCCTTACCCAATTACGCCGCACGTTCCCTGGCTGCGCGTATGAAAGCAACGCCTGTCCTGCAGACGGAAGCCCGGGAGGCGGGTCCGACCCGGGGCAAGGTGGTGCTTTTTGGTACTTGCTATGGCCGCCATATCCACCCCGAGCTGGGCGAGGACATAGCGGCAATTTTTCAGCACAATGGCATACCGGTGCGCCTGGCGCCCGAGGAAAAGTGCTGCGGCATGCCCAAGCTTGAACTGGGTGATCTGGAAAGCGTGGCGGCCAACAAGGACGTCAATATTCCCATTCTCGCCAGACTGGTAGACGAGGGCTGGGACATCGTGGCGCCCATCCCGTCTTGTGTCTTGATGTTCAAGCAGGAACTGCCGCTGATGTTTCCGCACGATGAGCAGGTCAAGAAAGTACAGACAGCCATGTTCGATCCCTTTGAATACCTTATGCATCGGCACAAGGCCGGATTGCTGGATACGCAGTTCAAGCAGGAACTGGGCAATATTTCCTACCACGTGGCCTGTCACCTGCGAGTGCAGAACATAGGCCTGAAGACTCGGGACGTGCTGTCACTGGTACCCGGCACCACGGTGGATCCGATCGAGCGCTGCAGCGGTCATAACGGCACCTATGCCGTGAAACAGGAGTTTCACGAGTTCTCGGTGAAAATAGGCAGACCGGTGGTAGCCAAGGTCAGGGATGCAGAGCCAGACTATTTCGCCAGCGACTGTCCCATGGCAGGTGAGCAAATTGGTCATGGGCTGGCCGGTGACAAATCTCCCACCCATCCCTTGCGCCTGCTGCGCATCGCTTACGGAATCTAGGGAGCTTCTGATCTACTCATGAACTCGCGTCTTGCGGCTAAAACCCCCAGCTTCTGTGTTGCCAATCTTCGCAATAGCTGGCTATTACGTGCGATTGGCGCCTTGAATCTGAATCTTTTCGCCGGCAATCCACTTCGTCCAGAGCAAAGCAGAAGCTCCCTGGCCCCTAAGAAAAAAAACGGGGTCTTGAGCAACCAAAGGAAGAGCCACGGCAGATGAAAAAATTGCAGCTCGGCGATCTGTTCAGCCTGGAACAATACCATCGCAAGCGTCCGGACTTTCGCAAGCAGGTGATGGCGCACAAGCGGCATCGGCAGGTGCCCCTGGGCGAACACGCCACCCTGTATTTTGAAGATGCGCTGACTATGCAGTACCAGGTGCAGGAAATGTTGCGGGTCGAGCGAATTTTCGAGGAGGAGGCTATCCATGAGGAACTGGCCACCTACAATCCGCTGATTCCCGATGGCACCAATCTCAAGGCTACCTTCATGCTCGAATATGCCGATGTTGATCAGCGTCGGCGTGAGCTGGCGAGGCTGATGGGTGTGGAAGACCGGGTCTGGGCCCGGGTGGAAGGTAATACGCCGGTTCGGGCCATCGCCAATGAGGATCTGGAGCGCTCCACTGCGGAGAAAACCTCCTCGGTGCATTTCCTGCGTTTTGAATTCACGCAAGCAATGATCGACGCCCTCAAGCAGGGCGCCAGCCTCGCCTTTGGCGTGGACCATGAGCACTACAATTATTCTGTGGACCCGGTTTCGGCTGAGATTCGCGCGTCCTTGCTTGCGGATTTTTCCTAGTCCCTGGTCCGGTGATTGCGCGGACCCAGACATTGCCATGGTCACCGGTGCAAGGCGCCTCATGCTCGAGCGGATGGTTCCCATCGAAGCTCGCCATGGCTGGTCCAAAGTGAGTTAGAATTCGGCAGTCTTAATAACCCTAGAATGATTGATAAATGAGTCGAGACTACAATGCGTCCGACATTGAGGTCCTTAGTGGTCTCGATCCGGTCAAGCGCCGTCCGGGCATGTATACCGATACCAGTCGGCCGAACCACCTCGCCCACGAGGTTGTCGATAACAGTGTCGATGAGGCACT
>JAPHSC010000036.1 GCA_026193125.1 Gammaproteobacteria bacterium | reverse complement strand
GGTTTACGGCAAGTATATTCGCCGTACCACCAAGTACATGGTCCATGACGAGGCCAATGAGTGCCGTGAGGGCGATTTGGTGGAAATTTCCGAGTGTCGTCCGATTTCCAAACGTAAGGCCTGGACCCTGGTTCAGATTTTGGAAACGTCAGGCGAGTAATTAGTTGCTCCCTAGGGAGCGGTGTGACAGCGGTACGGAAGTGCAACCATGATTCAGATGCAGACAGTCCTGGACGCGGCAGACAATAGTGGTGCCCGTCGCATCCAGTGCATCAAGGTGCTGGGTGGGTCCAAGCGCCGGTACGCCGGTGTGGGTGACGTAATTAAGGTGAGCATCAAGGATGCGATCCCACGCGGTAAGGTTAAGAAAGGCGAGGTTTACAACGCCGTGGTCGTGCGCACCCGTAAGGGCGTGCGTCGTTCCGACGGTTCACTGATCAGGTTTGACGGTAATGCGGCTGTTCTGCTGAATGCCCGTTTGGAGCCGATCGGAACCCGAATTTTTGGCCCGGTAACACGTGAACTCAGGACTGGCCAGTTCATGAAGATCGTGTCGCTTGCGCCAGAAGTGCTGTAGGGGCGGAGAGGAATCATGAATAGGATCAAGAAAGGCGATGAGGTATTGGTTATCGCCGGCAAGGACAAGGGTCGACGGGGAACCGTGACCGGCGTGTTGGATTTTGGCAAGCTCGTGGTCGAAGGGGTGAACATCGCCCGCAAGCACGTGCGCGCCAATCCGAACAAGGGTGAGCAGGGTGGCATTGTTGAGAAGGAAATGCCTCTGGACTCCTCTAACGTGATGCTGTGGAACCCCGTTACCAAGAAGGGTGACCGGGTCGGCGTCAAGACGCTTGAAAGCGGTAAGAGAGTGCGCTTCTTCAAGTCTAACGGCGAAGTCGTGGACGTCTAAGGCGAGAAATTCGATGGCAAGACTACAGCAACAATTTAAAGAGACCATGGTGCACGAGCTCAAAGAAAAGCTTGGGCTGAAAAACATCATGGAAGTGCCCAGGATCACCAAGATCACCATTAATATGGGTGTGGGTGAAGCGCTGGCCGACAAGAAGATTATGGACCACGCAGTGAGTGACCTGACCGCTCTTTCCGGTCAGAAGCCGCAGATTTGCCTGTCCCGTAAGTCGGTCGCCAGCTTCAAGATCCGTGATGGCTACCCTATTGGTTGCAAGGTAACTCTGCGGCGCGAGCGCATGTATGAGTTCCTGGACCGCTTGGTGGGCATCGCTATTCCGCGTGTGCGTGACTTCCGCGGGCTGAATCCGAAATCTTTCGACGGCCGTGGCAACTACAGCCTGGGTGTGAAAGAGCAGATCATTTTCCCCGAGGTGGACTACGACAAGGTAGACGCGATTCGCGGAATGGATATTACGATTACTACGACTGCAAAGGATGACCGTGAAGGTCGTGCTTTGCTGGAAGCCTTCAACTTCCCGTTCAAGAAGTGAGACAGATTAATGGCTAAAACATCGATGGTTATGCGTGAAGTCAAGAGAGCCAAGCTGGTGGCGCGTTATGCCGCCAAGCGTGCGCAGCTCAAGGCTGTTATCGGCAACCCGGAATCCAGCGACCAGGAACGCCAGGTGGCAGTTGAAAAACTGGCTGGCCTGCCGCGTGATTCCAGCCCGGCAAGGCTGCGTAATCGCTGCAGCATTACCGGCCGTCCTCACGGTTTCTATCGAAAATTTGGTCTTGGCCGCAACAAGCTGCGCGAACTTACCATGCGCGGCGAGATCCCCGGTCTTCGCAAGGCCAGTTGGTAACCAGTAACTATTAACGGATACACGCAATGAGCATGACCGATCCTATTGCTGACATGTTGACCCGAATCCGCAATGCGCAGGGTTCTGGCAAGATGGAGGTTTCCATGCCTGGTTCCAAGAAGAAGTTGGCCTTGGCCAATGTTCTTAAGGAAGAGGGCTACCTGGAAGAAGTGACCGCCGAAACCGTCGACAAGAAGCCGATTCTCAAGATTCGTCTCAAGTATTTCGAAGGTAAGCCGGTCATCGCAAGCTTGCAGCGTAAGAGTAGTCCTGGCCTGCGTTTGTACAAGGGTAAAGACGAACTTCCCCGTGTCCAGGGCGGACTGGGGGTTGCTGTGATTTCCACCTCCAAGGGTGTCATGAGTGATCGCCGTGCCCGCGAATTGGGTGAAGGCGGCGAAGTGCTCTGCGTTGTGACCTGATCAGGTCACGCTTTTAGCTGAATTATTGGACAGGTTGAGACCATGTCAAGAGTAGCAAAAATGCCGGTAGTCCTGGCGAAGGGAGTAAGTTTCTCCCAAACCGGGAACACCGTAACCCTGAAGGGTTCAAAAGGTTCGCTGTCGCTGGATCTGCACGCTGATATTTCAGTTGTGCAGGAAGCGGAAGAGCTCCAGGTGAAGGCTGTCAACGAGGACCGCTTGCTGGTCGCCATGGCAGGTACCACCCGGGCGCTGTTGGCTAATATGGTCACCGGCGTGAGCCAGGGTTTCGAGCGCAAGCTGCAACTGGTGGGAGTGGGCTACCGTGCTGCTTCCCAGGGCAATACGCTGAACCTGACCTTGGGCTTCTCGCATCCGGTCAACTACGCGATTCCCGAAGGCGTTTCCATTGAAACACCTACTCAGACCGAGATAGTGGTGCGGGGCAACGACAAGCAGAAGGTTGGCCAGGTTGCCGCAGACATTCGTGCCTATCGTCCGCCGGAGCCTTATAAAGGCAAGGGCGTTCGTTACGCGGATGAGCGTGTGGTGATCAAGGAAGCCAAGAAGAAGTAGACACGCGTAAGCGGCAATTACAGTTGCAGGCCCAGGCCCGACAACTGGATTGGAATTCAATATTTTTTGCGGCCACTGGGCCGTGACACGAGTATCGAGAGGACGTCTCGGATGGACAAGAAAACGAGTCGCTTGCGTCGCGCAAAGAAAGCGCGTTCCAAGATTCGCGAGCTGCGGATGAACCGACTGAGTGTGCACCGTACACCGAGGCATATCTATGCGCAGGTGATTGGACCCGATGGGGACAAGGTACTCGCCAGTGCTTCCACTTTGCTGGAAGCAGTGCGTAAGGACCTGGGTGCGACCGGTAACGTTGCCGCCGCCGTTGCTGTTGGCAAGCTCATCGCCGAGCGTGCCAAAGAGGCCGGGGTAACCAAGGTGGCATTCGATCGTTCCGGTTTCAAATATCACGGGCGGGTGAAGGCTCTGGCCGACGCGGCGCGTGAAGCCGGCCTCGATTTTTAAGCGAACCAATTCAAGAGACGAGTAAGTCATGGCAAGAGTTCAAAAAGCTGCAGACACCGAAGAACTGGTTGAAAAACTGGTTACCGTCAATCGTGTTGCCAAGGTGGTCAAGGGTGGCCGTCAATTCGGCTTCACCGCGCTAACGGTTGTGGGTGACGGCAACGGACGTGTCGGGTTTGGCTACGGCAAAGCACGTGAGGTGCCGATTGCTATCCAGAAGTCCATGCAGGCGGCACGCAAGAACATGCGTCAGATCAGCCTCAAGGGCGACACCCTGCATTTCGTGACCATTGGTCGCCACGGTGCCACCAAGGTGTATATGCAGCCCGCCTCTGACGGTACCGGTATTATCGCCGGTGGTGCCATGCGCGCCGTGTTCGAGGCTGCCGGTGTACGTAATGTGTTGGCCAAGAGTTACGGATCACGTAACCCGATTAACGTCGTGCGCGCGACCGTTGAGGGATTGGCCGATATGAAGTCGCCCAAGGCTATAGCGGCCAAGCGCGGCAAGACTGTCGAAGAGATCCTGGGGTAAATCATGGCCAAGGCTAAAACAAATACCATCAAGGTAACTCTGATCAAGAGTAAGAGTGGCAGGCTGCCTTCCCATAGGTGCTGTGTTGCCGGTCTGGGCCTGAGGCGTATTAACCATACCGTCGAGGTACTGGATACACCTGAGAACCGGGGAATGATCAACAAGGTTTCTTACCTGTTGAAGGTTGAGGACGCTTAAGATGCGACTGAATACACTCAAGCCCGCTGAGGGCAGCAAGAAGCAGGGCAAGCGGTTGGGCCGAGGCCATTCCGCTGGCCAGGGCAAGACCTCTGGTCGTGGTGTCAAGGGTCAGCATGCCCGCTCCGGTGGATTTCACAAGGTTGGCTTTGAGGGCGGACAGATGCCCTTGCAGCGCCGTCTGCCGAAGGTTGGCTTCAAGTCCCTTATTGGCCGCCTTTCCGTGGAAGTGCGCTTGAATGAGCTGGCCAAGGTCGCCGGTGGAGAGATTACCGCCGATAGCCTGAAGGCTGCCGGCGTGATTCCACATTATGCCAAGAAGGTGAAAGTGATTGCCTCTGGTGATTTACCGGTTGCGGTCAAGTTGACCGGGATCAAGGTGACCCCTGGTGCCCGTGCTGCAATTGAAGCGGCCGGCGGCAGCATCACCGAATAACGACGCGCAAAGTTTTCCATAGAGGCAGGCTACAGTGGCTAAAGGTTCAGCAACAGGAATGACGACAGGTGAGACGGGCCGTTTTACGGAGCTCCGTCATCGTCTGTTCTTCCTGATTGGCGCCCTGATCGTCTACCGTATCGGGACATTTATCCCGGTTCCCGGTATTGATCCCCTGGCCCTGGCTCGTATGTTCGAGCAGCAGGAAGGAACCATCCTGAGCATGTTCAACATGTTCTCCGGTGGTGCGCTTAAGCGCCTGAGTATTTTCGCGCTGGGCATCATGCCCTACATCTCGGCTTCAATCATTATCCAGATGGCCGGGCATGTGCTGCCGTCCTTGCAGGCTCTGAAGAAAGAGGGTGAGTCGGGCAGACGCAAGCTGACCCAATACACCCGTTATGGCACAGTCCTGCTGGCCTCCTTCCAGTCGGTTGCTGCGGCCACGGCGCTACAGAGCCAGGGTGTAGTGATCAATCCTGGCCCGCACTTCGTGTTTACAGCGGCTGTGACCCTGGTAACCGGCACGGTGTTCCTGATGTGGCTGGGTGAGCAGATCACCGAGCGTGGTATCGGTAACGGTATCTCGATGATTATTCTGTCGAGTATTGTCGCCGGCATGCCGGCTGCTATCGGCGGAACCCTGGAACTGGTCAATACCGGTGAAATGAATCCGGCCATGGCCCTGGTGCTGATATTCCTGATCCTTGGTGTGACTGCCTTCGTGGTATTCGTGGAACGTGGCCAGCGCAGGATTCCGGTGAACTACGCCAAGCGCCAGCAGGGCAGAAAGATGTTTGCTGCCCAAAGCAGCCACTTGCCGTTCAAGTTGAATATGTCGGGTGTGATACCGCCGATTTTCGCGTCAAGTATCATCCTGTTTCCTGCCACTATCGCCCAATGGGTGGGTACCAGGTCCGGATTCGAGTGGCTGCAGGACATCGCCGCCAGTCTTGGCCCGGGACAGCCTGTTTACATCATGCTGTATGCCGGCATGATCCTGTTTTTCTGCTTTTTCTACACCGCACTGGTGTTCAATTCGCGGGAAACAGCCGATAACCTGAAGCGCTCGGGCGCCTTTATTCCGGGTATTCGCCCCGGGCAGCAGACGGCCGAATATATTGACAAGGTGCTTACCCGAATGACGTTCTGGGGTGGCATCTACGTGACATTGGTCTGCCTGTTGCCGGAATTCATGATTCTTTACCTGCGCGTGCCGTTCTATTTCGGTGGCACGTCGCTGTTGATCATGGTTGTGGTAGTGATGGATTTTATGGCGCAAATGCAGGCCCATATGATGTCGCATCAGTACGATGGAATGTTAAAGAAAGCCAATTTGAAAGGTTACGGTCGGCCTGGCCAGGTTCGGTAAGGCCAGTGGACTGGCTCGGGAGCGAGAGCAATGAAAGTAAGAGCATCGGTTAAGAAAATGTGTCGCAACTGCAAGGTCGTCCGCCGCAAGGGTGTGGTTCGGGTGATTTGTGTGGATGCACGGCATAAACAGCGCCAGGGTTAGCCCTGTCGCCAGATTTGGTTTTGGTAGACGAATCAGTTAAAATGGCCGGCTTTTCGCGGCCTACTCAGGAGACGGCTTAGATGGCCCGTATTGCAGGGATTAACATCCCGACACATAAACACATCGTGATCGCCCTGACCTCGATTTACGGCATTGGCCGCGCTACAGCCGGCAAGGTCTGTGAATCTGCAGGCGTTGCGCCGGATGTGAAGGTCAAGGACCTGTCGGAGCCCGAAGTCGAGTCGCTGCGTGGGGCAGTTGCCAAATGCGTGGTCGAGGGTGATCTTCGGCGCGAAACTTCAATGAACATCAAGCGCTTGATGGATCTGGGTTGTTACCGTGGTATCCGTCATCGCCGGGGTTTGCCCCTGCGTGGACAGCGTACCCGGACCAATGCGCGTACCCGTAAGGGCCCGCGTCGTCCGATCCGCAAGTAAGACTGATTCAAACCGATTTTTTAGAGATTAACGTTTAGCGCCGAGGCGCGGGACTTGAAATATGGCACAGCCAAAAAGTTCGAAGAGTGTGAAGAAAAAGGTTAAAAAGCACGTGACTGATGCCATCGCGCACGTACACGCGTCTTTTAACAACACGATTATTACGATCACCGATCGGCAGGGTAATGCGCTGTCCTGGGCAACCTCCGGTGGCTGTGGCTTCCGTGGTTCACGTAAAAGCACGCCCTTTGCGGCGCAGGTGGCCGCCGAGAAGGCTGGTCGTGCTGCCGCTGAATTTGGCGTCAAGAATGTCGAGGTGCGTGTAAAGGGTCCCGGTCCTGGCCGTGAGAGTTCCGTGCGTGCATTGAACGCTGTGGGGTTCCGCGTCAGTCAGATCGAGGACGTTACTCCTATCCCGCATAACGGTTGCCGCCCGCCCAAAAAGCGTCGCGTCTAGAGGTATTTTCGAATGGCTAGATATCTGGGACCAAAGTGCAAGCTCTCGCGTCGCGAGGGTACTGACCTGTTCCTCAAGAGCGGTGCCCGCTCGCTGGATTCCAAGTGCAAACTGGAAACCACTCCTGGCGGCAGCGCCGGGGCGCGTCGTGGCCGCATGTCGGACTACGGTCTGCAGTTGCGCGAGAAGCAGAAGCTGCGTCGTATGTACGGTGTGCTGGAACGGCAGTTCCGTAACTACTATCAGAAGGCCGCGGGTAAGAAAGGCTCAACCGGTGAAAACCTGCTGAAGCTGCTCGAGGGTCGTCTGGACAACGTGGTTTACCGCATGGGTTTTGCGGTGACGCGTGCCGAAGCCCGCCAGCTGGTGAGCCACAAGGGCATCGTGGTGAACGAGCAGGTCGTGAATATTCCCTCTTTCCAGGTCTCTGCCGGCGATATTATCGCTATTCGGGAGAAGGCCAAAAAGCAGCAGCGCATCCAAAGCGCACTTCAGATGGCTCAGCAAGTTGGTCTCCCGGATTGGGTCCAGGTTGATGAGAAGAAATTATCTGGTGTGATGAAGGCCCTGCCCGATCGTCAAGAGATTCTCCCTGATATCAATGAGAATCTCGTGGTCGAGTTGTACTCCAAGTAACGCTTAGAAGGTGCAAACCATGCACGAATCTGTTGCAGAATTTCTGAAACCCCGTGTCGTCAAGGTACAGCCTGAGTCTGAAAATAAGGCCAAGGTGACTATTGAACCTTTCGAACGCGGTTTTGGGCATACCCTGGGTAATGCCCTGCGTCGTATCCTGCTCTCCTCCATGCCCGGCGCTGCCGTGGTCGAGGCCGAGATTGAGGGCGTGCTCCACGAGTACACCACCATCGAGGGTGTGCAGGAAGACGTGGTCGATATCCTGCTGAATCTGAAGCAGCTGGCCATCAAGGTGCACGGTCGTGACGAGGTGGAATTGACCCTGTCCAAGAAAGGACCTGGTGTGGTTACCGCCGCCGACATACAGACCCCGCAGGACGTTGAAGTCGTCAACCCTGAACTGGTCATTGCCACTTTGACCAAGGCTGGCGAGCTGACCATGCGTCTCAAGGTTCAGCGTGGTCGCGGCTACCGCCCGTCATTGCGGCAGAATACGTTTGACGAGGCAACACGCCCGATTGGTGTACTGCAGCTGGATGCCTCATTCAGCCCTGTGCGTCGGGTGAGTTACAACGTTGAAGCCGCTCGCGTCGAGCAGCGGACCGACCTGGACAAGCTGATTATCGACATCGAAACCAACGGAACGATTGATGCGGAAGATGCGATCCGTCGTGCCGGGTCCATCCTTAAGGATCAACTGGGTGTGTTCGTTGATCTGCAGGGCCAGGATGATGGCGAGTCCGGTGCTGAAGAGTCGCTGGTCGATCCCGTGCTGTTGCGCCCGGTGGATGAACTGGAACTGACCGTGCGTTCAGCCAACTGCCTGAAGGCGGAAAGCATTAATTATATCGGCGACCTGGTGCAGCGTACCGAAGTTGAGCTGCTGCGTACCCCGAACCTGGGTAAGAAGTCGCTGACGGAAATCAAGGAAGTGCTCGAAGCGCATGGCCTTGCCCTGGGTATGCTGCTGGACAATTGGCCGCCGGCCTCCCTTCGCCAGGACGACTAGCGCTGTCGCCTCGAGCCACTGCAAATTATTTTAGGAATATAGAGTCATGCGCCACAGAAAGTCTGGCCGTCAATTAGGCCGCAACAGCTCGCATCGCAAGGCGATGTACCGCAACATGGCCACATCGCTGCTCATGCATGAGACCATTAAGACAACTTTGCCCAAGGCGAAGGAACTTCGTCGAGTAGTGGAGCCGCTGATCACCATAGCCAAGGAAGACAGCGTGGCCCATCGTCGCCTGGCTTTTGACCGCCTGCGTGACAAGGCAGTGGTAGGCAAGCTGTTCACCGACCTGGGCCCCCGTTTCAAGGTCCGTCCAGGTGGTTACCTGCGTATTCTGAAAATGGGTCTGCGTGCCGGCGATTCGGCCCCCATGGCCATCGTGCAATTGGTAGACAAGGCTGTAGTCGCAGCCGAGTAGACCCGCCCAGACCAGACTAGTGAAAAAGGCCGGTTTTTCCGGCCTTTTTCGTTTCCACACCCCGGCTATTGGCGCGGCTGATCTCGCCAGGCCCTGCCCATGTGGGCCGGACTTACAACGATTGGCGCGCCTGCTCTTCGCGGGTCAGATTGCGGTGTCCCTCCTGGGTAACCAACACATTGTCCTCAATGCGTATACCGCCGTAGGGTTTGAGCGCTTCCACCTTCTCCCAGTTCACGTTCTCGCCAACCTCTGTTCCAGCCAGCTTCTTGAGCAGGCTGGGAATGAAATACAGCCCCGGCTCTATGGTGGTTACCCAGCCAGGCTGCAGGTCGCGGGTGAGCCGCAAGTACGGGTGGCCATCGGGTCTGGGCAATATTCCACCTTCGGGGCTGGCCTGCAAACCGCCAACATCGTGTACCTGCAAGCCAAGCAGGTGGCCCAGCCCGTGTGGCAAGAAGGTCCCCGTCAGCCCGGTATTTACGGCCGCTTCTGCCGAACAGTCAATAATCTCGAAACGGACCAGCAGTTTCGCGATCTCGCCATGTGCACGCAGGTGCAGATCTGCGAAATTGAGACCGGGCTTCACCTCGGCGCACAGGCGCAACTGGGCCTCATCCATGGCCATAATCAGCTCAGCGAACTCACCGGAATGCGCTGAGTAAGTACGCGTAATGTCGCTGGCATAGCCGTTGTGCGTGGCGCCCGCGTCAATCAGAAATGACAAGGGAGGGGTTGCCGGACGTTCTCGTGGCAGGTGGGTGTAGTGAAGTACGGCTGCGTTGGGCCCGTAAGCGATAATGTTTCCATAGGGTAGCTCAGGCTCCACATGCCCGCATGCCAGAAGATATGCCTGGTGAATCTCGTACTCGGAAGCGCCCTGGCGATAGGCCTGTTCAGCGGCCCGATGAGCTGCCACACCCTTGCGCGTGGCTTCCTCCATGCAGGCTATCTCGTAGTTGGTCTTCCAGGCCCGCTGAAAATGCAGCTGGTTTAGCAGGGCGCTGGGGTTGGCCTTGCCCAGACCCCAGTCCTTGAACAGGTCGTTCCACTCACCAATGACCGGAGCATCCCGGGCGGCTGCCGGCAGCGCCCCGGGCACCTGGTCGAGATCACTGACCGAAATAATGTCGAAATGCTCCACCCAGAATCCGGTGGGCTCCTCCGGTGGCTTGTGCCAGTAGTCGTCCGGTCGGTAATGGATAAGACGAGGCCGTCGGCCGATCTCAACCACCAGCAGGGACTGGGCCGCATCATTTACCGGGATCCAGCGCTGGAAATGAGGATTGGGCTTGTACGGATAGTACATGTCGTCCAGGAACATCGGGTGCGGCGAACCCGCCGCGATGACACAGGCGGACTGGCCGATTTCCTCGAGCGCGGAATGGGTTTGCTGGAGTATGGTTTGGAAATGCGCGCCGTATTCGCTGGCGATCTTGTTTTTCATTTTGTGTTTCCCTTATGTGGGATTTCCCGTGGTTGTATGTCCGAGGTGCATGGACAAGAATGGGCTCTGTGTAGTCTAAAGAATTGCCCTTGCCAGAGGTAGCCCAAGTAATGAGAGTCAGCGAGGCCATCCTGTCCAGACACAGCATTCGGGCCTTCCTGGATAAGCCTGTGGCCCGGAACCAGGTGGAAGAAATACTGGAAATTGCGCGTTATGCACCGACGGGAGGCAATCTGCAACCCTGGCGTGTCTACGTGGCGGCAGGCGAGAGCAGGGACAGACTGATTAGCAAGGTGGCGGCCGAGTTACCCAATCATCCCCTGGGGCGGCAGCCCGAATACCACGTGTATCCGTCACCCTTGCAGGAACCTTACCGTAGTCGCCGTTACAAGCTCGGCGAGGATATGTACGCGACCATTGATGTGGACCGGGAAGACAGGGCGGGGCGGCTGAGCCAGTTCGCCCGCAACTGGGAATTCTTCGGCGCACCGGTGGGTTTGTTTTTTACCCTGGACAGGAATATGCAGCAGGGTCAGTGGGCGGATGTCGGAATGTTTATGCAAAACATCATGCTGCTCGCGCGCGAGCGCGGGCTGGATACCTGTGCCCAGGAGTCCTGGGCATCCTGGCACGAGATTGTACGCGAGGAACTGGGCATCCCTGACGAGCAGATCCTGTTTTGCGGCATGGCCCTGGGCTATGCCGATCAGGCCCACCCGATAAACAGTTTGCGGGCGGAGCGTGCAGGACTGGCGGACTATGCCAGTTTTCATGGTTGCTAGGCGTCCCGGCAGCAGCCGGCGCCAAGAGTATCGAGGAAGAAAAATGGCCACATGGCATGCAAGCTGCCTGGCGGCAGTGATAATGGCGGGGGTAAGCACGATGGCTGACGGATTTGATCGCTTGGGCAATGATCCCTATTCATCGCGTTCGGAGGTGATTGCGCCTCATGCCATGGCGGCCACCAGCCAGCCCCTGGCCACCCAGGTGGCACTGGATATTCTCAAGGCGGGCGGTAATGCCATAGACGCGGCCATCGCCGCCAATGCCACCCTGGGCTTGATGGAGCCAACCGGTAGCGGTATCGGTGGTGACTTGTTTGCCATCGTCTGGGATGCCAAGAGCAAAAAACTGCTGGGGCTCAACGGCAGTGGTCGGTCCCCGAAAAGTCTGGACCTGGACTATTTTCTTTCCCGCGGCATGACCGAGATACCCGAGCGTGGCCCCCTGCCGGTGTCGGTGCCCGGTGCGGTGGATGGCTGGTTCACACTGCATGACAAGCTGGGCAAGCTGCCCATGGCCCAGGTGCTCGCGCCGGCTATTGCCTACGCTCGCGAGGGTTTTCCGGTCAGCGAGGTGATCGCTTACTACTGGGAGCGTAACGCGCAGGTGTTGGAGAAATTCGAGGGTTTCGCGCCGGTGTTCATGCCCGGTGGACGGGCCCCGCGCAAGGGGGAGATATTCCGCAATCCGCAGTTAGCCGACACCTATGACTTGTTGGCCAGGGAAGGACGTGACGGCTTTTACAAGGGCGAAACGGCGCGCGTGATCGCCGATTATATGAAGCAGCAAGGCGGCTTTCTGAGCGAGCAGGACCTGGCCGCTCATCGCTCGGAATGGGTGGAGCCGGTCTTTGTCGATTACCGGGGTTATCGGGTTTGGGAATTGCCGCCCAACGGCCAGGGTATTGCTGCCCTGCAAATGCTGAAGATCCTGGAAGGATTTGATGTGGCAGCCACGGGCTTTGGCAGTGCGGATCACCTGCACTTGTTGATTGAGGCCAAGAAACTGGCCTTCGAGGATCGGGCCAGGTTCTATGCCGATCCGGATTTCTACCAGACGCCGGTAGCAGCGCTACTCTCGAATAAATATGCGAAGCAACGGCGCGAGTTGATTGATCTCAAGCATGCTGCCATGACAGCCAGTCACGGTGACCCGAAGGTGCTGCAGTCCGGAGACACGATTTATCTCACCGTGGCTGATGCCGAGGGCAACATGGTGTCGCTGATCCAGAGTAACTACAGTGGCATGGGTTCGGGCATGACCCCGCCGGGCCTGGGCTTCATCCTGCAAAATCGGGGCGAATTATTCAGCCTTGAACCCGGCCACCCGAATGTATTCGAGCCGGGCAAGCGCCCGTTTCACACGATTATTCCTGCCTTCGTGACACGTGATGGCAAGCCCTGGCTGAGCTTCGGTGTCATGGGTGGTGCCATGCAACCCCAGGGGCATGCGCAGATCCTGGTCAACATCATCGATTTCGGGATGAATCTACAGCAAGCGGGCGATGCCCCGCGTATTCGTCACGACGGGTCCAGCGAGCCCACCGGTGGGTCCCTGCAGGACGGGGGCGTGGTCAAACTGGAAAGCGGCTTCAGCCGGGAAACCTGGCTCGAACTGGAAAAGCGCGGACACACCCTGAGCAAGGCCGAGGGCGCTTATGGCGGCTACCAGGCGATCGCACGCGACCCGGAATCCGGAGTCTACACCGGCGCTTCCGAATCACGTAAGGATGGCCAGGCCGCCGGCTACTAGTGCGGTCAGGCCCCCTAGCGGAATAGCTTCTGGTAGCATAACCGGCGCCGTTGGAGACCCAGGGTTCCGACACCTATTCAGCGGGGTGGCCCGCTACTGAATACACTCTTGAAAGGACTGTTGATCATGCCGTATACCACGAAAGAAGCGCTGGCCTGCCGGGCGGATTTTCCCTCCCTGACCCGAACCGTTAACGGTTTCCCACTGGCCTACCTGGATGGCCCGGGCGGCACCCAGGTGCCGAACCAGGTGATTGATGCCGTGAGCGATTACTATCGTCGCTGCAATGCCAACACCCATGGCGCCTTCATCACCTCCTCTGAAACTGACCAGGTCATGGACCGGGCGCGGGCTACCGTGGCGGCCTTGCTGGGTGCCCAATCCCCCGGTGAGGTGTCATTTGGTGCCAACATGACGACCCTGAATTTTGCCTTGAGTCATGCCCTGGTGCGCCAGATGTCCCCCGGGGACGAAATCCTGATCACCGAACTGGATCACGAGGGCAATCGTGGCCCATGGCTGAAGCTGGCCGAGCACGGGATTGTGATAAAGGAAATCAAGGTCACCCAGGGTGGCGTTCTTGACCGCGAGGATATGGCAGCCAAAATCGGCAAACGTACGCGATTGGTGGCGATAGGCATGGCGTCCAACGCACTTGGGACCGTGAACCTGGAGGAGATTGCGCTGGCGCGCAAGTTGTCGCGGGAAGTCGGAGCCTTGATGGTGCTGGATGCGGTGCATTTCGTTCCCCACTTTCCCCTGGACGTGCAGGCGCTGGACACGGATTTCCTTCTCTGCTCGGCTTACAAGTTCTACGGCCCTCATGTAGGCATTCTCTACTGTCGTCCCGGTTTGCTGGACACTCTGGATACCGACCGCTTGTGTACTGCCGAGGCGGCTGCGCCATGGCGGATTGAGACAGGTACACTCAACCACGCGGCGATCGCCGGTGTGACGGCGGCGGTGGATTACGTGGCGGCGCTCGGTCGCGGGGAGACTCTGCGAGAGCGTATTCAATCGGCCAAGCAGGACATCGCAGATTATGAGCACGGCCTTGCGTCGCGTTATTGGAATGGCCTGGCGCAAATCAAGGGCGTGCGAGCCTGGGGCCAGGATTTTTCCTCCCGCCAGCGGGCACCCACCGTGTCCATAACCCTGGCATCCATGACTGCTGATGCGGTGGCAGCCGAGTTGGCCAAGTCAGGTTTTCTGGTCTGGGACGGCAATTTCTATGCGCACAAGGTCGTTTCCGTGCTGGGTCTGGACGACCGCGGCGGCTTACTGCGTACAGGATTTTCCATGTACAACACGGCGGAGGAAGTGGACCGCCTGCTGGAGGCCATCACGGCGCTCAGTCGCTAGGCGAACGCGCCCGGCAATTCGCTAGCAGGCCAGTTCGGGCAGGTCCTTGAATAATTCCAGGGCCTCGGGGTTGGCCAGCGCTTCCCGGTTCTTGATCGGGCGGTCATGTACGACGTTGCGTACCGCCAACTCCACGATCTTGCCGCTCTTGGTACGCGGTATATCGTCGACAGCGATGATTTTTGCCGGAACGTGCCGTGGCGTGGTGTTGCGACGAATCTGCTTGCGTATCCTGTCCTGCAGCGCCTCATCGAGGCTGATGCCTTCGCGCAAACGCACGAATAGCACAACACGCACATCGCCCTGCCAGTCCTGGCCGATCACCAGGCTCTCGAGCACTTCGTCCAGTTGTTCAACCTGGCGATATATTTCTGCCGTACCGATACGTACGCCACCGGGGTTCAAGGTAGCGTCGGAGCGGCCGTAGAACACCATTCCGTGGTGGCTGGTCAGTTCCACGAAGTCGCCGTGGTACCAGACATTCGGGAAGTGCTCGAAATAGGCGGCGTGATAGCGACTGCCATCGGGGTCATTCCAGAATCCCACTGGCATGGAAGGGAAAGGTGCGCTGCAAACCAGTTCCCCGCGCTGTTCGGTTACCGGATGGCCATCTTCGTTATAGACGTCCACTTTCATTCCCAGCCCGCGACATTGCAGCTCGCCTCTCCACACCGGCAGGATGGGATTGCCCAGTGCAAAACAGGAAATGATGTCGGTACCGCCCGCAATGGAGGACAGGCACAGGTCCTGCTTGATGTGCTGGTACACGTAGTCAAAGCCCTCGGGCGCCAGGGGTGAACCGGTGGACAGCATGGTCCGCAGTGCGGACAAGTCGTGTGTCCTGGCAGGTTCCAGCCCGGCCTTGCCCAGGGCATCGATAAACTTTGCCGAGGTGCCAAGAATATTCATACCCGTGCTCTGGGCAAAGTCGAACAGGGTATTGCCGTCGGGATGAAATGGCGAGCCGTCATACAGCAACAACTCGGCCCCGCTGGCCAGCCCCGAGACGAGCCAGTTCCACATCATCCAGCCACAGGTGGTGAAGTAGAAAAACCTGTCTCCCTCCTTCAGGTTCACATGCAGCCGATGCTCTTTCAGGTGCTGCAACAAGGTGCCACCCGCACCGTGTACGATGCACTTGGGTGCCCCGGTGGTACCGGAGGAATACATGATGTAAAGGGGATGATCGAAGGGCAGTTGCTCGAATTCGATGTCCAGCGCCGACAGGTTCCGGATTATTCCCTGCCAGCTCTTCGCGCCAGGAATACTCTCGGCCTTGCCCTCGTCCGTGCCGCTGTAATGCGCCACCACGACCTGGGTTACCGAGGGCAGTTGTGCAAGCAACTGTCGGCCGGTATCCAGGGAGTCGAACCACTTGCCACCGTAGTAGTAGCCGTCGGCAATGAACAGCACTTTTGGTTCGATTTGGCCGAAGCGGTCCAATACACCGCGCAAACCGAAATCCGGGGAGCAAGAGGAGAAAATTGCGCCTATGCTGGAACTGGCCAGCATGGCGATCATGGCTTCCGGCGTATTCGGCAGGTAGGCGGCAACACGATCACCGGCTTGTACACCGGCCTGGCGCAGCGCCTGGGCCATCATGGATACCTGTGCATACAGTTCATCGCGACTGAGCGAGCGATGCACACGATTTTCACCGTTAAACGTCAGGGCGGCCTGGTCGCCACGAAACCGCAGCAGATTCTCGGCGAAGTTCAGTCTGGCCTTCGGGAACCAGCGCGCACCGGGCATGCGCGTGGGATGCTCCAGCACCATACCGCCACGCCTGCTGGCCAACACACCGGCGAAATCCCAAAAGGTATGCCAGAAATCCTCGGACTGATTTACCGACCAGTGATACAGCTCCTCGTATCCGCCAAGCGCAAAGCCGTGGGTCTTCTCCACGTGGCGGATGAAGGCGGACATATTGCTGCTTTCTATTTGTGCGCTATCGGGTTGCCAAAGTGGGTTGCTCATGGCGCTTGACTCCAGGGACAAAAAGCCCGTCCCAGTGCGGGTGCATTGACAAGAATACTAACTTGACGTTAACGTAAAGGTCAATTCAGAAAGCTTCGGCCCCTGTCTTGCATGATTCCGGTCGATATACCGGACATTCTACGGAGAAACCAGTTGGGTAGAACTTACAGTATTTCCGAACTCGCCGAGGAGTTTGCCGTGACCACCCGCACCCTCAGGTTTTACGAGGACAAGGGGATACTCAGTCCGGAACGCAAGGGTACGGCCAGGGTCTACGCGGAGCGTGATCGCGTGCGCCTGAGGCTGGCCTTGCGCGGCAAGCGCCTGGGTTTTTCCCTGGACGACTGCCGCGAAATTATCGAGCTGTACGACCCGATTCCGGGCAACAAGGTACGCCAGCTGAAACGCCTGCAGGAGAAGATTGCCGAGCACCGCGAGGTCCTGCTGGGCAAGCGCGCCGATATTGATGCCACACTGGCGAATATGAATGAAATCGCATTGCTTTGTCAGCAGCACCTGGATGACATGCAGTCGCATACCCCGCGCAGCCGTAATTCCTGACTCGCGGCGCGATCACAGAACAAGAGGAACCATGATGAGTATCCAAAGCACATACCAGAACCTGGACTTCGGCCTGGGTGAAACCATCGATATGTTGCGCCAGACGGTGTACGAGTTCGCAACAAATGAAATCGCTCCACGCGCCGCGCAGGCGGACGCCGACAACGCCTTCCCGCAGGACCTGTGGGAGAAAATGGGTGAGCTGGGCTTGCTGGGTATGACCGTGGATGAGCAATACGGCGGTACTGGTCTGGGTTATCTGGCCCACGTGGTGGCCATGGAGGAAGTCTCCCGGGCCTCGGCCGGCGTGGGTCTTTCCTATGGCGCCCACTCCAACCTGTGCATAAACCAGATTTCACGTCATGGAACCGAGGAACAAAGGATGCGCTACCTGCCGCCCTTGTGCGCCGGCACGCACGTGGGGGCCCTGGCCATGAGCGAGGCGGGCGCCGGATCGGACGTGGTAAGTATGCGTCTTCGGGCGGAGTCGAAGGGTGATCACTACATTCTCAATGGCAGCAAGATGTGGATCACCAACGGGCCGGAAGCCGATACCCTTGTGGTGTATGCGAAGACCGACCCGCAGGCGGCCCATCGCGGCATCACGGCTTTTATTATCGAACGCGGATTCAAGGGTTTTTCGACCGCCCAGAAACTGGACAAGCTTGGTATGCGCGCCTCCCAGACCTGCGAACTGGTATTTCGCGACTGCGAAGTGCCACGGGAAAACGTCCTGGGAACCCTGAACAAAGGCGTAGCAGTATTGATGAGCGGTCTGGATTACGAGCGTGTGGTGCTCTCCGGGGGGCCGTTGGGCATCATGCAGGCCGCTATGGACCT
>JAPHSC010000204.1 GCA_026193125.1 Gammaproteobacteria bacterium | reverse complement strand
TTTGTGCGGCTGTAGTACTCACAGATAGCAACCACTCAGTAAGTTTGTTTTCGATTCTTATTGCAGCCCGCGAGTCAAGTTCATGACTAACCGGCCGCTTACTCGTCATTCGCGTTGATTATGTTCAGCGTCAACTGTGCCTGTATTCCCGACACAGGAATGTGACCCAATCCAAAAAAATCCCTTTCCGGCTATATTTACTTGTATTTTCTGAAACCCACTTTCTTCTGCATCCACAGCAAAAAAACACTCCTGGGCTTCACTACTTCACTTTGAACAACGTCTGGTTTCTTCTTTTTGACGGGCCAAGTGTTTTCAGTGCGAGAACCAATCCTAGCGACTGTGATACACGAGCGCACCTGTCGCCATTTGTAGACGCCTATTACAGCCCCAAACCGCTTTTCGGGGCAGTCAGCCGATGCCCTCGAAACACGGGTTCGGCGGTCGGCAGAATCTCCTGCGACAACCAAATTGGGGCCAATCAACAAGGATTCTCGCGGGTTTGCGACAGTGTGAAGCCCATCACGACGAATATCTGCGGAAAAGGCAGAATGGTCTTCTGTTTTAGCTGATGTAACATAATGATGCGCGCCGGCCATTGCAGGCCGGGGGTGCAGGCGCTCGCGAATCCTATAGAGATGGTCAGACAAGGAATTTAAGGCATAGATGAATGACTCGGTTATAACGCTGGTCATCTACGGTATCCCCTTACTGGGCTTGCTGGGGTATTACCGCAAATCCCGTTCGCGCAAACTCGAAGCGACTATCAGCGCGCGCAAGGCTGCCGAGGAAGCGGGCCTGTTGGAGCCGGCTTCCCTGCACCCGCTGGTGGATCACACCATTTGCATAGGTTGTGGCTCCTGCATCAGCGCCTGCCCGGAGCAACCTCATCACCATGTGCTTGGCTTGATTCGAGATAAAGCTCATCTCGTGTCGCCATCTGATTGCATAGGCCACGGCGCCTGCAAAACCGCCTGCCCGGTGAATGCCATTACACTGGTATTTGGCACCGAGACACGTGGCGTCGATATACCGCTGCTGGGGTCGAATTTTGAAACCTCGCAACCCGGCATTTTTATCGCCGGTGAACTGGGTGGCATGGGACTGATCCGGAACGCCATCGAACAAGGTCGCCAGGCCATGGACTCCATACGGGAGGTGGTAAAAAAGCAGTCGGGCTACGAATACGACGTCGTCATAGTGGGTGCGGGTCCATCAGGCTTCTCCGCCACCCTTGCCGCCAAGGGCCATGGCCTTAAATACCTCACCCTGGAACAAGACACCCTTGGAGGCACGGTTGCGCACTATCCGCGTGGCAAGCTGGTCATGACCGCGCCGGTAAATCTGCCCTTGTACGGCAAGGTCAAATTCCGCGATACCAGCAAGGAGGAATTGCTGGAATTCTGGCAACAAGTGGAAGCCAAGACAGGCGTCACCATTAACTACAGTGAACGCGTGGAAGACATCACGCCGGATGGCAAGGGTTTCGTGGTCACCTCATCCCGGGGCCAGTACCGAGCACGAGCGGTGCTACTTTCGATAGGTCGCCGGGGCACGCCAAGAACACTCGGGGTTCCGGGCGAAGATCAAAACAAGGTCATATATCGACTGATAGATCCGGAACAGTTCAAGGGCAAAAACGTGCTGGTGGTGGGCGGAGGAGATAGCGCGCTTGAAGCGGCCCTGAGCTTGTCCGAGCAGCCCGGAACCCGCGTTACGATCAGTTACCGCTCGGAAGCTTTCTCGCGTGCCAAGCAGCGCAACCGCGAGGGAGTCGAGAACGCAAAGAATGCGAGGCGCATGTTGGTACTAATGAGCTCCCAGGTGAAGTCGATTGGCGAAAATCACGTGCTGATGCAGCACAATGAGCGCGAACTCAAGATTCCAAACGATGCGGTTATCGTCTGCGCAGGCGGTATACTCCCCACGCCCTTCCTGAAAAAGGTCGGCGTGCAAGTAGAAGCCAAATTCGGTACCGCCTGAACCTACCTCAAGACCGACAATAATTATGTTTCGCAGACGCATACAAGCTAAATTGGCCACACTGGTCCTGACGGGACTGGTTATTGGCGTAATGGCAAGCATTCCCACCCAGGCCCAGGAAAGCTCCGAACTGGAACAGGCGGCCACCGCGATTCGCATGCGGCAATACCAGCAGGCATCGGAATTGCTGCAGCCGCTGGCCGCCCAGGGCAATGCAGAGGCACAGTATCAACTGGCTTCGCTGTATCGATCCGGACGCGGCGTCAAGCAGGATTTGCAGGAATATCTGCGTTTGCTCAACGCCTCCGCCACCGGTGGCTTCGGTCGGGCACAGTACCAATTGGGTCTGGCCTACGAAACCGGCTCCATGGTCGAGGCTAATCCAGTGCAGGCAAGATACTGGTACACGGCAGCCGCCCAACAGGGGATGGATGAGGCCGCCGCCAAGCTGGAGCAACTTGACTCGAGCGGGCTGGAAATTCCCGCGACAGAAGATATTTCCTCCGGCGCATTATTAAGCGCGGTGCTGCAGGGGAATAGTGCCCTGGTGCATCAGCTGCTGGAATCCGGCGCACCAGTGGATGAAGTGGATGCCCACGGTCGTACCGCCTTGCTGGACGTCGCCAGTTCAGGCGACATGGTCATACTGCACTTACTGCTCGACCACGGGGCCAACCCGAATACGCAGGACAGTTACGGGGATGCGCCGTTACTTGCCGCGGTCAGGGCGGGCCAGACCAAAGCAGTCGGCGCGCTGCTGGAGCACGATGCCAATCCGGATATTCGGGACCCTTCCAGCAACACCCCCTTGATCCTGGCTGCAGGACTGAACAGTGAGGCCATGGTACGGCAACTTGTAGAGGCCAAGGCTGGCATGAACCTGCGCAACGAGCGTGGCTGGACTGCGGCAGACACCGCCAAGGCTCGCGGCTACACCACTCTGTCCGACTGGCTGGTCAGACACGGCGACAAGCTCACCGCGGGGACCAGCCCGGTGGCGCCAGCCGCTGTCGCCGGTGTTGCCGACGAGACCCAATGGACAGCGCTGATGACGGCGGCCTGGCGTGGCGACAGCGACAAGATTCGTCAGCTGCGGCCCAAGGCGGCCGAATTGGAGCGACGCGACGGTGTCGGACAGACCGCACTTTCGCTGGCGAGCCGGGCTGGCCAGGTAGATGCGACCAGGCTTCTGCTGAGCATGGGCGCCGATGCAAATACGCATCAGGACAACGCCTATACGCCTTTGATGTGGGCTGCCAAGAATGGTAACGATGGGGTGGCCGCATTGCTGATCGGCGCCGGCGCCGATGTCGCACACACTGGCGCGGACCGGCAAAACGCACTGAGTCTGGCTATTGTCAGCGGGAATCTGGAGACGGTAGACCTACTGCTAAAAGCCGGAGCCTCGCCAACCCAGGCCAACCCGGAAACTGGCCAGAACGCGCTGATGCTGGCGGCACAAAACGCCAGGCCTGCAATGGTGAGCCGGCTGGCCCGGGAAGCCCGGGACATCAACCAGACCGACAGCATGGGGCGCAATGCAATCTGGTTGGCCGCACGGTCCAACTGTGGTGACTGCGTCAGGGCCCTGGCGACGCGCAAGGCGGGGCTCAATCAGGTCGACCTGCAAGGCGTTCCACCACTGGTTATTGCGGCAAGCCAGGGCAGCCTGGACAGTCTGCTCGCACTGCTGAGCGCCGGGGCGGATATCAACCAGAAAACGCCCGAGGGCAACACCGCGTTACTCGCTGCGGCGGGCGCTGGCCAACAGGCCGTCGCAGACACATTGCTGACGGCGGGGGCTGACATTGATCAACGTAACTCACTGGGTAACACAGCTCTGATCGAAGCCACCCTGGCGGATCGGCTGGAGCTGGTCCGGTTCCTGCTCGAATCCGGAGCCGATGCCGACTTGCGTAACCGGGACAGACTGACGGCCCGGGCCATCGCCGAGCAGAACCAGTCAGCCGAGATGATTGCTGAATTTGAGCAACACGCCAAACAAAAAAAGGGATTTTTCGGTTTGCTCGACTAGTCGTCAAGCATTCAGGACCGCGCAAACCCGGTATCAAAAAGCAATCATTCGGTGACCCCGCTCCTGCAATACCACCAGGGCTGTCATCGCCGACAAGGCCATTTTGACCTGGGGTAGAAACTCGCTGCGGTTATAGCCACCAAAGGCGGCACTTTGCCCGCACACGATTATTTCCACTCCGGCACCAGCCATGGCTTCCAGAAGCGCCCGGTTGGGATTGGCCGCACCGAAGCGGCGCTGGTAGGCCTCGTCGGTCAGCAAGTCCCGTGTCGCCTGCCCATGCACTACGATAGCAAGGTGCATACGCTCGGGCTCCAGCCCAGCGCCAGCGTGCATATTGAGAAAGCGCGCCGGGGTCTCCAGGTGACGACTTAACTGTCCGGTATCCAGCGCCTTGGCGATGTCAAAGACCACATTCAGGGTTTGATCGGCCGGAATGACAAAGCCAGGATCGGCCACCGGCAGGTATGGGCCAAAATTCTCTATCACCGGGCCCAATAATGGCTGAGGAGCTGCTTTTGAGGACGACTGGGGCACTTCGGCCGCATTGGCAACCCACGGGCCCAGACTTAATACCAGCATTACAAGAATTGTCTGCTTCATTGTTCTTTCTCCAGAGTTGCGCCGGCCGGTGGCAGCGCGTCCACGCTATCGAGGCGAGCAAAGGTATTGGGGTAAAACCCATTGAAGCCAGTACGATTGGTCAGACTGTATGCCCCCATATTGCCAAATTCGATCCAGTCACCACGCTGGATATTGGCTGGTAGCGGGAAAGGTCTCGGCAGCACATCCAGCGAATCGCAGGTGGGCCCAAAAAGAGTGAATTCAATTGTTTCCCGTGTCTCAAGCAAACGCCCTTGCCGGTACACTCGAGTCGGATAGCGGACCAGACCCTTGGAGATAACCGGCTCGATGAAACTTCCCCAAACGCCATCGTTCATATAAAGGCGACCATCCTTACGCAGCAACACCCGGGTTACCACCGACATACCCTCGGCCACCAGGGCCCTTCCGGGCTCCGCCAATAGCTCCACGGGACCACTATCGTCAATTGCGCATGCAAAACGACCAATAGCGCTGAAGAATTCATGCACTGGCCTGGCCTCGACATCCGGATACCAGGCCGGGAACCCACCCCCCACGTCCAGCTTGCGCACCGGCACGCCGGCGCGCTTGAGTACCTGCTGGCACTGCTCAAGCGCCCGCAAATAGGCAGCGGGGCGCAGCACCAGGGAACCCACGTTAAAAGACAGGGCGGCACGGGCGCCGGACGCCTGCACTTGCCGCAGAAGGGCGATGACCTGCTCTGGGTAGGCGCCAAACTTGGTGGACAAATCGTAGACTGCGTCCGAGTCGTGGGCTGCCAGCCTGACGAAAATATCCACGTCCCGACCTGGCAGTTCATCCAGCAGCCTCTCCAGCTCGCTTTCGTGATCAACGACGAAACTGCGCACGGAATGATGGCTATAGGCCCGGGCTGCCGCACCCGGCAATTTCACTGGCGCCATGAAATGGCAGGTCGCGTCCGGCATGACCTCCTGAACCTGTTCCATCTCTGGTACCGATGCGGTATCAAACTCACACAAGCCGCCTGCGATCAGGCCCCGCAAAACCATGGGTGCCGGATTGGCCTTCACCGCATACATTACGGTGCCGGGGAATCCCTGCAGGAATTCGCGCGTGACCCGGCTCAGGACTTTCGGATATACACAGTAAACCGGCTCAATGGGTTGCAGGGCCTGCAGCATATCCTCGACGCTGGCAAAATCATGCTCCATCCGCGGATATTCGCATCGCATTTCCAATGACTGCTCCTTCGGGACATGACCAAGAACAAGGCTAAAGGCGCCATCATCCCGCCTGCCAGCCTCGCGTCAAGAGATATCAGCTGCGCGCACAGTCCGTACTAGGTAATCTCCACCGATGACATCCGGTTTTTGCTGAGGTAGGCTTTCCCCGAGGTGTTTTTTCGTTAAGTGGTTGAGGTGAATATTATGAAAAGGATTTTGTTGACGATCTCTGCGTTCGGCCTGGTCTCCCTGGCCGGTACAGCAATGGCAGGTGATGCGGCCGCGCTGTCTGAGGGATGCCTGGATTGCCACGAGTTTGCTGCTGATTTTGAAGGCGTTGACGCCGCTGAAATGGAAGAGCTGCTCACTGCACAGCTGGACAACGCCAAGCACAAGGCAACTGCCGGCATGTCCGCAGAAGATGTCAAGGCAATTGCCGCATACATCGCCGCGGAAGCCAACAAGTAGGCAGCCGGTCACGCGATTCAAGGGCTGAATACCCGCGCCGGTCGGACAGCCCGTCTGTTCGGTAGCGGCTACTGTGTTTTCGCGCAAAATCGCGCCAGCGGCCTTGCTGGCGATACGCAGTCTATAGCCCAATCTTTCCGCCCCCTCCTGACGCCAGTGGCCAAAGGGGACGGATTGGTGTTCTCCACAGGGCTAGGTGATTTCCACCGATGACAATGCCTGTCATCTGGGGTAGCATTTCGGCTCGATTATCGTTTCCCGGAACAAGGTGAATTGAAAATGAAAAAAATCATGCTAACGATCTCCGCTTTCGGCTTGATCGCAATCAGCGGCTCCGCGCTGGCAGCCACCGGCGCCGAAATTGTGGAAGAGAGAGAATGCCTCGAATGCCACGAGTTTGCGTCCGATTTTGAAGGTGTGGATGCCGCCGAAATGAACGAATTGATTACCGCCAGGCTGGAAGTTCCCAAGCACAAAGCCACCACCGGGCTGTCGGCCGAAGAAATCACCATCCTGGCCGACTACATCGCTGCCGAAGCAAACAAGTAAGCAGGCTCACAAAACCTTGTTGATGCCGGGGCGGGGATCACCCGCCCCGGCCCCCTTTCCTGGCGTTGCCATCCAGGCATCATCTCGTCCTCCGGCGCAATGAATGCGCCCAGAGGTGCCGAGCGTGGACTGCCGCCCGTTCTTCGCAAGTTGGGATATTCTGCGTTCTGTATTAATGTACGCAACCTGAGACTATTAAGGTCCCCCGCGTATTCGGCCCCTACTGTCTCGGTCCATTAGCCAGAAATCCCCCGCCAAAGGGGCTGCGGAGAGAACATGAAAACCTGCAATCGACACCCGGGGCGCGTGGCACTGGCGCCACTGGCCATGCTTTCTACTCTGGCACTGATTGCCTGCGGGAAAGAGGCGGCTCCCAGCCTCCCGCCACTGGAGATTCCGGTCACTACCGTGCAGGTGGTGGACGTCCCGATTTACCTGGAAGTGGTGGGTCAAACCATGGGCTCGGTGGAAATACCCATACGCACCCGGGTCGACGGTGTGCTGGAGGGCATGTATTTCGCAGAAGGCACCCGGGTCACCAAGGGTCAGCCCCTGTATGCCATTGATCCGAGCATCTATCAGTCCCAGGTGGTGGAGGCCCAGGGCAGGCTCGCCGAAGCGCAAACCGGACTGGTCAAGACCGAGAGTGATCTGAACCGTATTGCCCCCCTGGCGCAGATGAACGCGGTCAGCCAACAGGACCTGGACGCCGCCCAGGCACAATTTGAAGCCGCCAAGGGTAGCCTGCAAGCGGCAGAGGCCAGACTGCAGCAGGCCAGGATTGAGTTGAGCTATTGCCGCATCAACGCTCCGATAGACGGGGTGATCGGCATCTCGGCCGCCAAGGTCGGCGAATACGTGGGCAAAAGCCCCAATCCCGTGGTGCTGAACAAGGTGTCCCAAATCGATCCCATCAAGGTTCGCTTTGCCATCAATGAGCGGGAATACCTGAGATTTCGCCGCCGTTTTGCAAACATAGGCGACGCGAGCAAGGATGAATCGGTTAGTGACAACCTGGCACTGATACTCGCGGACGGCTCCCTGCATAAACAGAAAGGCCATGTCATTACCTCGAATGCGGCCATAGATCCCACTACCGGGACCCTGACCCTGGAGGCCAGCTTCCCCAACCCGGGCGGGCTGGTGCTATCCGGACAGTTTGCAAGAATTCGCGGTGTGGAAGATACCCTGAATCAGGTTACGGTTGTCCCCAACCGGGCCATCAAGGAATCACAGGGCTTATTCGAAGTGGTTGTTATCCAGGCGGATAACACCGCAGAACTTCGCCGCATTGTACCGGGCCCCGTCAGTGGCAAGTTCAGAGTGGTTGAGGAAGGGCTAAATCCGGGTGAACGGGTAGCGGTGGAAGGCTTGCAGCGCCTGAGAAGCGGAATGGTGGTGGTACCAGTAGCCGAGGAAGGCGCTCAGACCTACAACGAAGAGCAAGAGGACTAGGCCATGGCAGAGTTCTTCGTTCGTCGGCCCATCGTGGCCATGGTGATTGCCATCATCATGATCATCCTCGGGCTCGTGTCCATGCAGGGTCTGCCGGTGGCTCAATACCCGGAAATCACGCCCCCCATGGTGTCAGTCTCGGGCACCTACACCGGTGCCAACGCCACCAATGTGGAACAGTCAGTCGCCACGCCCCTGGAGCAAAAGGTCAACGGCGTGGAAAACATGATCTACATGAAGTCCACCAACTCCAGCAGTGGCAACATGTCCCTGCAGGTGTCCTTCGAGGTGGGTACGGAACTGGACATGGCCAATGTGTTGACCCAGAACCGGGTATCCGAGGCCGAAGCCAGCTTGCCCGAAGAAGTCACGCGCATGGGTGTCACGGTTAAGAAACAGCTGGCCTTCCCGCTGTTGCTGGTGTCCCTGATCTCGCCCAAGAACAGCTACAACGAAGAGTTCCTGATCAACTTCGGCATCCTCAACATACTGGACGAAATCGCCCGTATCCGCGGCGTGGGACAGGCCGAAATTGTGGGTGGTTCAGGCTCCGAATACGCCATGCGCATATGGGTACGGCCGGACCAGCTGGCCAAGCTGGGGTTGACCGTGGCGGATATTACCAATGCAGTGCGTACGCAAAACGTACTGGTGCCGGCCGGCCAGATCGGTGGGCCACCGGCGCCGCCTGGAACCGATTTCACTTATACCGTGCAGACCCAGGACCGCCTCGCCACCGCCCAGCAATTCGGCGAGGTGGTAGTACGCTCCAACCCTGATGGCTCCCAGGTGTTTCTCAAGGATATCGCCCGAATTGAACTGGGAATTCGCAACTACGGTATTACGGCCAGGCTGGACGGATCGCCCACGGCAGTACTCTCGGTTTTCCAGTTGCCCGATGCGAACGGCATCGAAGTGGCGCAAAAAGTCATGGCGGCCATGGATCAACTGTCCGAGCGTTTTCCCGAGGACTTGGAATACGTGGTGTCGCTGGATACCACCAAGCCAATCACCGCCGGTATCCATGAAATCATCATTACCTTGTTCCAAGCCGTCGGCCTGGTCATCCTGGTCGTCTACATATTCCTGCAAAGCGCTCGCTCTACCCTGATTCCCACACTGGCCGTACCGGTATCACTGATCGGCACCTTTGCCATATTCCCATTACTGGGCTTCTCCATTAACACCCTGTCACTGCTTGGCCTGGTGCTGGCGATCGGTATCGTGGTGGATGACGCCATCGTGGTGGTGGAAGCGGTGACCCAAAAAATGGAGTCAGGCATGTCTCCCAGGGACGCCACCGTGGCCGCCATGCGTGAGGTATCCGGACCCATTGTGGCCACGTCCCTGGCCCTGATCGCGGTATTTGTACCGGTGGCGGCCATGGGGGGCATTACCGGCAGGCTGTATCAGCAGTTCGCCATCACCATCGCCATTTCCGTGGCCATTTCCTCCATCAACGCCCTGACCCTGAGTCCCGCCCTGGCCGCCATGTTGCTGCGGCCACCCAGTGAAAACGACGGCGTGATGGCGCGCTTCTTCAGGGCTTTTAATCGACAATTCGAGATCGCAACTGAAAAATTCATGGTTTTAACCGGCTTTTTCACCCACAGTCCTGCCCGCGCCGGCATCCTGCTCGCTGCCATGACTGCGTCATTATTGCTGTTGTTCAAGCTGGTGCCGGGTGGCTTTGTGCCGGAAGAAGACCAGGGCTATTTGCTGATCAATGTCCAACTGCCCGACGCGTCCTCTCTGCAACGTACCGATGCCGTGATGCGTAAGGTCGAAAGCATCGTCGCCGAGATTAGCGCGGTAGAGAACTACACCGCCGTGGGCGGATACAGCTTGATGACAAGCACCATGCAATCCAGTTCCGGCTCGGTATACCTGCAGCTCAAGGACTGGGATCAGCGTTCCGACTTGAAGGACCACGCCAAAAACATCGTTCGCCGCCTGAATGTCGAATTTGCGACCCGAATACCCGAAGCCATCGTGTTCGCCTTTGGACCCCCGGCCATTCCGGGCCTGGGCACCGGATCGGGCTTCACCATGGTGATACAAGACCGGGGCGGGAACAGTCCGGCCTACCTGGAGGAACAGACCCAGCGCTTCCTTCAGGCAGCCTTGCAGCGGCCGGAAATCGCGGGAGGTTTCTCGGCCTACCGGGCTAATGTACCCCAGGTCTCCCTGGATATAGACCGGGCCCGGGCCCTGAAGATGGGCGTGTCCATCGATGATGTGAATACTGCCATAGGCGCCTTCCTGGGTGGCGCCTATGTCAACGACTTCAACCGCTTCGGACGGCTGTACAAGGTGTATGTGCAGGCCGAACCTGAATACCGGGCCAACCCGGATGGCATACGCATGTTCTATGTGCGTAACCGCGACGGTGAGATGGTGCCCCTGTCCACCCTCGCCCAGGTCGGACGCACGACAGGGCCGGAGTTCACCAACCGTTTCAACCTGTTCCGCTCGGCCGAGATTAGCGGTCAACCGTCCGCGGGCTACAGTTCAGCCCAGGCGCTGGCCGCACTCGAAGAAGTCGCGGCCGAGACCCTTCCATCGGATATGAGCTACACCTGGAGCAATATGTCCTACCAGGAAAAGGCAGCCGAGGGTTCAGGCGGGGTGGTGTTCGTGATGGCCCTGGTGTTCGTGTTCCTCATACTCGCTGCCCAGTATGAAAGCTGGTCCATCCCCTTGAGCGTGCTGCTGGGAACGCCGATCGCCGTATTCGGGGCCATCGGCGGGCTATGGTTAGCACGCCTGGTGCCGGTCATTGGTGAAAGCTACGAGAACAACGTCTTCGCGCAGATCGGCCTGGTGATGCTCATTGGCATGGCCGCCAAGAACGCCATCCTGATCGTGGAATTCGCCAAGCTGGAAGTGGAAAACGGGCGCAACCCCGTCGAGGCAGCCATGGAGGCCGCACGCTCACGCTTCCGTCCTATCCTGATGACCGCTTTTTCCTTCATTCTCGGTGTGATTCCCCTGCTGGTCGCCAGTGGGGCAGGCGCCGAGGCGAGAAAGGTCATGGGCATGACCGTGTTCAGCGGCATGCTGGTCGCCACCATGATCGGCGTATTGGTGGTCCCCGCGCTGTTCGTGATCATTCACCGTATGGCACACAGAAACACTGCGCCAAAACCACAGGAGGCGGCATGATGCTAAAGCGTTTGACCTGCCTGCTGCTCCCCGCAATGCTTGCTGCTTGCGCCGTGGGTCCGGATTACCAGGCTCCGCAAATAGAGCCAGGGGAAAACTTCGTTCAGCCCGCCGAGGGTGGCGAATCCATTGCCAACCTGCCCTGGTGGGAATTGTTCCAGGATCCTGTGTTGCAGCAACTGATACAGACCGCCCTGGAGCAGAACAAGGACCTGGCCATCGCGGCCTCTCGCATAGTGGAGGCCCAGGCCATCCTCGGTATTACGCGTTCGGAGTATTTCCCGACGGTGAATGCTCAGGTTTCCGCTGCGCGGGGCCAGGGCAGCGCCCAGGTG
>JAPHSC010000163.1 GCA_026193125.1 Gammaproteobacteria bacterium | reverse complement strand
TGGCCGGCGCCGGCAGTGGCAAGACCCGCGTCATCATCGAAAAGATCGTCCACCTTGCGCAGCATCGGGGCCTGCCACCGGCCCGGATCGCGGCCATCACGTTTACCAACAAGGCGGCCAGGGAAATGCGAGAGCGCCTGGCCAAGCGGCTGGGCGCCGCCAAAGCCGGTGAGGTGACGGTTTCGACCTTTCACTCGCTGGGCTGGAAAATTCTGCGCGAACACCACGCGCTGCTGGGTTACCGCGCCGGCATCAGCATCCTGGATGAACAGGACAGCAGCAATGTCGTCAGGGATTTGCTGCCGGAAGGGACTGCTCCGGAAATGGTGCGCGCGGCGCGCGCCCAGGTCTCCCGCTGGAAGAACCGGGCGCTGGCCGCCGGTGATGTACCGGCAGAGTTCGGCAGTGGGGGTGAAGCGTCGATCTGGCGGCTGTACGAGCGCTACGAGGCGCATCTCCGGGACCTGAACGCAGTTGATTTCGACGATCTGATTCTGCAGCCCCTGCGCATCCTGCAGGACGAAGAGGCCCGCCTGCTGTGGCAGCAGCGCATTCGCTACCTGCTGGTGGACGAGTACCAGGACACCAACGAGACCCAGTACCGCCTGCTGCGCCTGCTGGCCGGCGCGGACGGCCGCCTCACGGCGGTCGGCGATGACGACCAGTCCATCTACGGCTGGCGTGGTGCGCAGCCGGAAAACCTCCAGCAGCTGGCCGCGGATTACCCAAAACTGCATATCGTCAAGCTGGAGCAGAACTACCGCTCCTGCGGCAACGTGCTCAAGGCAGCCAATGCGCTCATCGCGCACAATCCCCACGCTATTGAAAAGCGGCTGTGGAGCGGCCTGCACGAGGGCGAGGCCATCCGCGTCCTGCCCTGTGGCAACGACAAGGAGGAGGCGGCCACGATCGCCGCCGAGATCCTGCACCGCGAATACACGACGCGGGCCCGCTGGGGTGATTTCGCGGTGCTCTACCGCGGTAACCACCAGTCACGGGCACTGGAGCAGGCCCTGCGGGAACACGGCATCCCCTATCACCTGTCCGGTGGCACGTCCTTCTTCGAGCGCAGCGAGATCAAGGACCTGATGTGTTACCTGCGCCTGGCGGTCAACCCGGATGACAACACCGCCTTTCTGCGCATCGTCAACACGCCGCGCCGGGATATCGGCGTGACTTCGCGCGGCGTCATCGCCCAGGCCGCGGGCCGGCAGCACGTCAGCCTGTTCGAGGCGGCGCTGCGGCCCGACTGCAGGGCGGCGCTGAAGCCCCGCAGCGCCGCCAGCCTGGCGCGTTTTTGTGATCTGATCATCGCCACCGGCGACCGCGGTGAGCGTGCCGATCCGATCGAGGCCGTGCGCGATCTGTTCGAAGAAATCCATTATGAGGCCTGGCTGCGCGAGCAGGCGGACACGCCAGCACTGGCGGAGCGCCGCATCGAGAACGCCCGCGAGCTGGTCGCCTGGCTGGGCCGCCTGCACGAGGACAGCCCCGGGCAGGGCCTGGTCGACCTGATCGGCCGGCTCAGCCTGCTGACCAGCCTGGACCAGGAGCAGGATCCCGGTCAGCAGGTGCGCCTGATGACCCTGCATGGCTCCAAGGGCCTGGAGTTTCCACACGTGTTCCTGGCCGGGGTCGAAGAAGAGCTGTTACCGCACCGCAACAGCCTGGAGGAAAATGCCGAGGCCGAGGAGCGCCGCTTGATGTATGTCGGGATCACCCGGGCACGCGAGTCTTTGACCCTCAGCTTCGCCCGCCATCGCCGGCGGTACGGCGAGGCGATAGCCTGCGAGCCAAGCCGCTTCCTGGACGAATTGCCGCCGGACCTGCTCGATTGGCGCGGCGAGGACAGCGAACGGGACCAGGCGCGGACCCGCGAGCGGGCGACCGTGCACCTCGATCGCCTCAAAGCCATGTTCAGCAGCATCCTGCTGAGCCTCGCGCTGTCGTTCGGCACGGCCGGCGAAGCCGATGTGCCCCCGTCCCAGGCGGCTGAGGTCGAACACCTCATCAAGTACCTCGCCGACAGTGACTGCCAGCTGCGGCGCAACGGCAAAACCTACTCCGGCTGGCAGGCCGCCAAAAACGTACAAAACAGGTACGATCGTTTTCGCGACGAAATCTACAGCACCGAACAATTCATCGAACGCTCCGCCACGAAAAGCCCGCGCAGCGGGAAAGCCTATAAAATCCAGTGCCCCGGCCAGGACCCCGTCCCCAGCGCCAAATGGT
>JAPHSC010000226.1 GCA_026193125.1 Gammaproteobacteria bacterium | reverse complement strand
GTTGTCGAGCAATTCGTTGTGGCAACAGGTTTCACCGGTGTCCCGTCGTCCCTTGCGCTGCAGCCAGGTGTCGGTATAGCCGGCACCGGCGAATACTTGGTAAGGCGGATAAAGGACGTCGAAGGGTATGGGGTAGCCAGCCGGTACTGCCACCGGCATGTCGTTGGGATCCGAGTTCAGGTCACCCACCAGCACCACGGGCAAATTGCCATAGTACCCGGCATTGACGCCGTCCACGGTGCCGGCCAGTTCCAGCGCTTGTGCGTATTGGTAGAGAATGCCAAGGGGATTGTCACCGTTCAGCCGTGTTTCCAGGTGGGTGTTCACAAACAGGTAGGAGCGTCCCTTCACGGTCACCGGCAGCATCACGTAGCCACGTGTGAAGTAGACCGTAGTGTCCCCGAGGTCAAAACCGGCGTTGGTCGAGTAATTGCCTGCAAAGGGTGCGCCCGTTTGCACATCGCCGCGTACCAGGATCACGTCTCTGTCGGTGAGCCGCAGATCGGCCAGGTCGTATTCGGCAGACACGAACATGGGCGCCTCGACGTCCGCATTGGTCACTTCTCCTGCCACCCGGTAGTCCAGGCCGCGGGCGGCCAGGGCGTCCATGAGTATTTGCAGGAAGTCGTAGGCGGTATCTTCGGCATTGACCGGAATGCCGTCATACGGGCCGGTTCGATACCAGCTCACTTCCTGCAGGCCGATCACATCGGGTCGGCGCTGCATGATGGAATCGGCGATGGCTTCTGCGCGTTCCGGAAAATTGGTGGCCTGGACGATGCCGAACACCTGGGTGACCGCAGTAGGAATAGCGTAGGGATTGTCTGTATCCGCCGCCGCCTCGACAATCCTGAAGATATCCGCACCGAGGTAGAGATTCGCAGTCATGACGTCCAGCTTGCGGGCGTTTGCCTCGTTCTCTTTTTGGTCTGCGATCGCCGTGCCGGAAATCGAGAGCAGGAGCACGGAAACAAGTAGGTAAAAAAGTCTCGTGATTTTCATAAACAGATTGCCCTTCCAAGTGATACCTGGTGTTGTTATGCGGTGTTTCCCGATGGGCCGCTTGCCCCTGAGTATAGTCAACCCGCGTCGCTTGGGCAGGATCGACGGGCAGCGGCAGGATCCGGTTCGTCAATCAATTTGACATAAGTAAGATGCTGTCCCCGAATTTGACTTGCCCAAAGGACTACAGCGGTTCTCAAAGCCAGTCCTTCAGGCGGTAGTAGAGCATTCCCAGGGCCACCATCTGGCTGCCGGCGGCTTGTCCGAAGGGGATGCGCCAGTGTTTGATCTTCTCGAACAGGTCAAGCCGCTCCATGGTGCCACCCACCGCGTCGGCCATGATTTCCCCCGCAACGTGGGTGAAGTTCACGCCATGGCCGGAGTAGCCCTGGGTGTAAAACACAGTGGGTGAAACTCTGCCCAGCAGTGGTATTCGGTTGACCACGATGCCGATATTGCCGCCCCAGGCATAGTCAATGCGCTTGCCTTTGAGTTGGGGAAGGATCTTTAGCATACGCGGCACGATGCTTCCCTTTATGTCAGCGGGTTCGCGTCCCGAGTAATTGCAACGTCCGCCAAATAACAGGCGGCGGTCGGCGGAAAGGCGGAAATAGTCGAGCACGGCATTGGGATCGCAGACAGCCAGGTCCAGCGGATTGATTTGCCTGGCCAGGTCCTCATGCAGCGGTTCCGTGGCCACGATATAACTGCCAGCCGGGAATACCAGGCCCGACAATCTTGTTCTCTCCAGCCTGTGGTAGGCATTGCCCGCAAGCACCACCGCCTCGGCCTCCACGTGTCCGCCGGCGGTATGCACGCGTGGTCTGCTCGCATGCTCGATACGTGTCACCGGGGATTGTTCAAATATTTCCGCACCCAGTGCGACCGCGGCGGCCGCCTCACCCTTGCATAGATTCAAGGGATGCAGGTGTCCGTTGTAGTGGTTGATCAAGCCGCCGATGTAGGCATCGGTGCCCAGCACCTCGGCCATCTGCTTCTTTTCGACCAGCCGACAGGCATGCGGAAATTGCCTGCGCTGAAGTTCGCCATACTCTGCCTCGAGGGCGCGCATGTGACGGGGCTTGATGGCCACGTCCAGGTAACCGCCTTTCAGGTCGCACTGGATAGCGTATTTTGTTACTCGTTCATGGATGATTTCATGACCGCGCCAGCGCATGGCCCAGAGCGTATCCGCCAGTTCGTCTCCGTATTTCGCGACCAGTTTGTGCTCGCCGCTGATACCGCCAATGAGTTGTCCACCATTGCGGCCACTGGCGCCCCAGCCCACCCGGTTGGCTTCGACAACCGCCACCTTGTACCCGCGCTCCGACAGGGTCAGGGCGGTGGCGATACCGGAGAAACCGGCTCCCACCACGCACACGTCAACCTTGTGGCCGCCGGCCAGCGTGGCATAGCGCGTCTGATCGTTGGCAGTGGCCGCGTAATAGGACGCGCAATGCTCTTGATTCTGGTGCGAGAGTTTAGACATGGTCGCCCACTTCTTCTGCCCGCCTAGGGTATCGTCACATCACCATCAATATCGTGTCCACCCTCTGAATACTCCGGCGGAACCATGAGCTCTTCAACGGCCGGCAGCACACTGCGCAATATTTGTTCGCCGTGTTCGCTTTCGATCAGACCCACGAGTATGTAATTACGCCATTTCACGCCCTGCACCATGATTGCGTCCGAGTGCCACTGACGCCAGGTACCAGACTTGCGAAACAGCGTTGCCTTCGGTGCAAGTTCGTCCAGTTGCGACACAAATTTGTGGTGCAGGTGCGGATTAACCAGATCAGCGAGCATTTGATCCGAACGATGCTCATTAATCAGGCGGTGCGTGGCGAGCAGGTAAAAGAACCGGCACACCTGGGTCGCGGTGGCGCCGTGAGATATATTGAACAGCGGGTCGCCGGACCGCGGTCCGGTACTGGCATAACGCTTGCCTACCCAAAGACCACCGCCGCGTTTTTCGTCATAGAAACCATATTGTGGGTCACGCAGAACACTCTGGATTTTCTGCATACCGATACGATCGATCATGCGGGTGGCTGCGGAGTTGCTGGACACCTGGATCATGTCCTGCAAATCGGTCATGATCTCGTCGGTTTCCTGCAGGCTGCCATCCTCAAACGATACGTAGGCAGCCAGCAGGATCGCGATTTTCGGCAGGCTGGCAGCGTACATCATCTGGTTGCCGTTGACCCGGGCGAATCTTGGAACCTCGCCGCTCATGTCGACCACGCCTATGGCCATCTTTTTATTTCGTATCAGCTTTTTCCATTCCGGGTTGGCGTTCAGGCGCTCTTCAAGGGCGGCCTGGAATTGGGCATCCACACGATTGTATAGCGGTTGCCAGGCATCCTCCGCCGACGCGGATAGTGCTATCGCGCAGAGGAGCAGGAGCAGACCGGTTTTCAGAATGTCCATGGATGCTATACCTTCAGGTTGACGCAGTGAGGAGTTGTTCATGAGCGCGAGACCAGCGACGGTTCTCGTGGTACAGGTACACGCTCAGGGCTACCCAGACCAGGACCAGGAAGATATTGATCAGGACAAATTCCTGGTTGGTTAGCTTCACCACGCGTGTACCGATCAGGATGGTGAGCGCGGCAAAGCCATCGCCAAGACGCACAAACAGACTGTCCACGGTTGGCTTGGCCTGGTAAAGCATCTCCTTGGTAGTCGGTAACCAGAGCATGTGACGAGCAGTGTTGTTGACCGAGTAGTTACTGGAATTCTCAGCCACTTTCATGATCTTGATCAGACCCAGTATGGGCGCGATGGCCATGGTGGCGTAGGCCACGAGGGAAATGAAGGGGGTGGTCAACAGCAACATGCGCATGCCGCCAAAACGTAATATGCGCGAGACGAAGAAGGCCTGCAATACAAGACTGGCAAGGTTCACCCAGAAGTACAGCCCGCCGTAAAAAACGGTGGTCGCTTCTCTAAGGGCCTTGTCAAAGGCTTCAGGATTCGATGCCAGCGTGGCCAGGTCCGCCCGCAACTGTTCCTGCACCAGCCCAAACAGGATGTTGTCACCGCTGGCTACCACCCAGCTGAACACCAGCATCATGAGCGCAGTCGCGGTGAGGTAGCGATGACGCAGGATGAGTCGGTAGGGACCCTCGTTGGACGGGGCGGCAGGTTCTTCCCAGCGGGAAGTCGTCCATTCCGAGGGGCTGCCGTAGGTGCCGCGCCGGTCGGACCAGCCGGCCAGGACCAGGGCGGCCACCAGCGGCAGAATGGAAATCAGTATCAGGTCGAAAGCCTGGATGGCCTCAAACTGAACCAGTTGCTCTCCCAGCCAGGAGCCCACCACGGCGCCGCTGGCGGCGCCTACCGCGACGATAGGGAACAGGCGTTTTCCCCGCTCAGGCCCGTACAAATCCGAGCTGAACGCCCAGAACTGCGCAACCAGGGTGACGCTGAAAATTCCGACAAACAGGTAAAAAATGATTTCGATATGGGGGATCACGTCCAGCAGCTTGCCGGGCTGGGTAAGCCAGAACAACGCCAGTACCACGGCAAAAAATCCGCCCACCGTCAGGATCAGATGGCGCCTGGTGACCCTCGCGGCGAGGCTCGCGTACAATGGCATGATGCCTATTAACACCAGGCTCTGGGCGAATGCCGAGTAGGCCTTGATTTCCAGCTTTGACAGCCCCTTAATATCGGATATCGCCAGCCAACCTTCCCGCACAGGTTTGATCAGGTAATAAGCGGTCAAGATCAGAAAAATATTGCTTATCAAGATGACACAGGTCATCCCCTCCCGTGGCTTTACCTCCGCGAACAGTCTCAGTACTCGCTCAAAGGCAGAATAATGTTCGGTACCCGTTACGTCAGTTGTCATGTGTCTTTCGCCAGGGCATTGCGCCTGCTTTCGTTCATTGTTCTATACATGGTGTGTTGCGGGGGTGGCGCGCTGGCCGGGCCGGTGGATCCTCCGCCCGCCGAGCTAGTAAGCGAGGCCAGGAATATTGTCCAGGAGATGAAGCAGAATCCTCGCGGCCCTTATAGCAGGATTCTCTGGTACTGCAAGGACGGGACGACGTTTCCGCCAACTCCCTATGCCTGTCGCGAGCATGGTGGTGGCATGCAACACGCAGAATATTCGGCCAGCCGCCAGCGTTTGGCCGACCTGGGCTGGTCCGTGGGGACGATTTTTGCCGGGTCCGATTTCCAGGAGTTTTTTGACTCCCAGCCGCGGCAGCAGCGCTTGCGCGAACTGGCCCTGGAACGCTATCTCATGGATATCGACGATGGCTGGGTGCTGCAGCGGGCTCACTTTTATCGGGGCAGGGTGCAGCTGGAGGACGAGGTTACTGCCGGTCGCCAGCTGTTACTGGGCGTCCTGACCGACTGGGATTGGGCCAAAGACAATTACCTGCTGCTGCGGGAACTGGTGCGGGTGGTGCCCCACGGCGAGGATTCAGACCTTTCCCGGCATGTGCGCCGGGCCGCGGTGGAGCTGGCAGAAAAGGACCCGCTGGCTGAACCCTGGCGGGCAGAGATTCACTCTTCACCCAGTGCCGCCACCGCCAGGAAGTTGCGTGCCTGGGCCAGCACCCTCACCAATGCCGAGACCCAGGCTGCGGCCATGGAGCTGGCTGACGAGCTGGATCTTTTGTATGGCGTAATCGGCCGTCACCAGCGTCTGACCGAGGACCTGGCTGCCTTGCAGTCACCGGCGATCATGCGCAATTGGCGCGACGATGTGATGCAGCAGATTGATGCAGATCGGCCGGAAAGGATAGCCGGTGTATGCCTCGCCTTGCGCGAGGCCAGGTTCTCCCTGCTGGATAAACTTGATCCGGCTCGTCGGCTGGTCTTGCTGGATTCCCTGGACGGTCTGGAGACCGAGGTGCGCTTCACCTTCAGGGCGGTCATTCACGATCGTCCCTGGACCCGCGCCGAGTTGTTGGAACTTACGGAGTCGCTGATGAATTGCGCCTATGGCTCAGGGTTGCTGTCCTCGGGCGAGCTGGGCGCAATCAAGTCGGCCCTGGCGTTTACCGGGGAGGCCATTCCACTACAGCGTTACCAGCAGGGTTTGAGCCAGCTCAAGCGGGTCCCGGCCTGGGCGGCGGGTAACATTCGTTACGCCTTCGCCGAAGCGCTGGCGCGCTACGTTGCCCTGGATTCACGTGCCTCGCGTTTTGCTGACGACATGCTGCGGGGCTCTCCGGTGTGGATGCTGGGCGATACCCTGCGGCTACTGAGCAAGGACCTGGGCGAATTGACCGGCAGCGAGGTCGAGCTGCAGGGGAAGATCATCAGTACCGGGATTGCCCTGAACCAGGGCCTGGCCCGCGGCCGCCTGAGAATCTTCGAAACCCTGGAGGCGGCCGAAGCGGGTCAGCCCCTGCCCACGGACATAGTGGTACTGCCCGAGACCATTGCCGAGCTCAAACCTGTGGCGGGCATCCTCACCCTGGGTGAGGGTAATGCCCTGTCCCATGTGCAGCTGCTGGCCAGGAATTTTGGGATACCCAATGTCGCCATCGACCAGGAAAGTGTGGATTTGATCCGACCGCTGGAGGGTCACGACGTTGTGCTTATCGTGGGTCCCAATGGCAACGTGATTTTCCGCGCAGCGGAGGATCTAGAAGGCATCGCGGATCTGTTTGGCGCTGCCAACAACGGGCCGGCCAGTGGGCAGATAACAGTACCGACGCCGAACCTTGAGCAGACTCATATCCTGCACCTGAAAGAAATCGGCAGGGAACTGTCGGGCAAGGTAGTGGGTCCCAAGGCGGCCAATCTGGGGCAGTTGAATCGCATGTTCCCGGGACGTGTGTCCCCGGCCATTGCCATTCCTTTTGGGGTCTACGCCCAGCAACTGGAAGACGCCGGCCTGATGCCAAGAATCCGAGCCGCGTACGCTGCCAGCGCAAAGGGTGAGCTGAGCAAGGAAGAACTGGACCTGCAGCTGGCTGAAATACGCAATGAGATTGCCACCCTGCGTCTGGGAGAGGCCGTGCGCGAGCAGTTGGTCCAGGCCATGGAAGTTGAATTCGGCGGTCTTGAGGGCTACGGAGTGTTCGTGCGTTCGGACACGAATGTGGAAGACCTGCCGCAGTTCACTGGCGCGGGACTCTCGGAAACCGTGCCCAACGTGGTGGGTCTGGATACCCAGTTGGCCACCGTGCCCCGAGTCTGGTCCTCGGTACTCAGTCCACGTGCCCTGGCCTGGCGTTCCAGTCTGTTGAGCAACCCCGATCAAGTGTATGCCTCGGTGCTGTTGATGAAGAGTGTGCCGTCGGACAAATCCGGAGTACTGGTTATCGCCAACCTGATCGACCCCCTGGAGGCTGGACTGACCGCATCCACCGCCTGGGGTGTAGGTGGAGCGGTGGCGGGAGAGGCGGCGGAGAGTCTAACCATACTGCCTGCATCCACCCGGCTGATTTCGGAAGCC
>JAPHSC010000238.1 GCA_026193125.1 Gammaproteobacteria bacterium | reverse complement strand
GCGACCCTGCCTTCCAGCTTGCCCAGGTAGCCATTGCAGCCGAGTACTACAAAGGAAGCCTTTACAGACCCTTTAGATGTGCTCACCAGTGAGGGATCTGCGCGGGTGTAGCCGCTTACCCTGGAATTCTCATATATCAGAACTCCCGCCTCTTTCGCCGCACGCGCCAGACCCAGAGAGAAATTCAGGGGATGCAGGTGCGCCGCCTCTTCGTCCAGGAATCCCTCAAGAAACGTTGGCGTGTCTACCAGCGAACGAATCTCTTCCCTGGCAACCGACCGGGTATTCGGGTAGTCATACCGTTGCGCCAGCGCGTCGGACAGTTCCTGCGCCCAGCCCAGGTAGCTCTTCTTGTGCACACCCACCAGCTGCCCTTTCTGCAGATCACACTGGATATTGTGTTTGGCCACCCGCTCACGGATTTCGGCTTTTGCGGCCTCGGCGAAATCCCAGAACTTGCGGGATGTTTCGTAACCAAAGGCCTCTTCCATTTCCAGCACGTCCTTGCGCTGCCCACTGCCGATCAGCCCGCCGTTTCGACCCGAGGCGCCGAAGCCTATGCGCTCGGCCTCCAGCAACACCACCTTGAAGCCACGCTCGGCCAGGTTCAGGGCCGCCGACAACCCGGTGAATCCGCCACCGATAACGCAGACATCCGCCTGCACGTCGTCGGTCAACTCGGGGTAGTCCACCATGCCCACGGCCGTTGCCACGTAATAGGAGTCGGGATAGCCTGCGTTTGTCATCGGTCCCCCCGAGGAATGACTCCCCGCCCGCGGGCGGGGAATATTCTTCTACAGTACTTGTGCCGCCGTATCGTCCAGGCACTTGCGCGCAAGCCTGGCCATTTCGTCAATCTGCTCCACGGTGATGACCAGCGGAGGTGCAGAAATCATGGTATCGCCCACCGAACGCATAACCAGCCCGTTGGCAAAACACGCGTTTCTGCAGATGAACCCGACGTCACCCGTGGGGGCGAACAACTCCCTGGGCTGCTTGTTCTTGACCAGCTCGATCGCCCCCATCAAGCCCGTGGTGCGCACTTCGCCCACCAGCGGGTGGTCCGCCAGTTCCGCCCAGCGCTTGGCGTAATGCGGACCCGTCACATTCTTGACCTGCTCGATCACTTTCTCATCACGCAGGAGTTCAATGGTCTTAATCGCGACCGCGCAACAGACCGGATGACCCGAGTAGGTATAGCCATGGGTAAATTCACCGCCATCCGTGGTCAATACATCAGCGACGCGATCGCCCACCAGCACACCACCCAGGGGCAGATAACCGGAGGTGACACCCTTGGCAAAGGTAATCAGGTCCGGCTTGATCCCGAAGTGCTGGGACCCAAACCACTCGCCTAGACGGCCAAAACCGGTGATCACTTCATCGGCAATCAGCAGGATGCCGTACTTGTCGCAAATGCGCTGGATTTCCGGCCAGTAGGTGGCCGGCGGAATAATCACCCCACCTGCGCCCTGGATAGGCTCACCAATAAAGGCCGCAACATTCTCGGCGCCCAGCTCCAGAATCTTTCTCTCCAGGGCACCGGCGGTGTCCAGCCCGAAGGCATCCCTGTCCAGGTCTCCCTTGTAGCCGAACCAATAGGGCTGTTCTATATGGACCACACCGGGAATAGTGAGGCCAAGCTGATCATGCATGCCCTTCATACCACCCAGGGTGGCGCCGCCGATAGTGCTGCCATGATAGGCATTGACCCGACTGATGATAGTCTGGCGATCGGGTTGTCCCTTCAGCTGCCAGTAACGGCGAACCAGACGAATGATCGTATCATTCGACTCAGAACCCGAGCCCGCGAAGAACACGTGATTCAGGTGTTCGGGAGCCACCTCGGCCAGCAACCTGGACAGCGTGATGGCCGGCGGATGCGACGTCTGGAAGAAGCTGTTGTAATAAGGCAGCTGCTCCAACTGGCGGGTGGCTGCATCAACCAGTTCCTGGCGGCCGTATCCCAGGTTCACGCACCACAAACCTGCCATACCATCGAGAATCTTGTTGCCATCAGCATCCCATAAATAGATGCCGTCGGCCTTCTCGATAATACGCGATCCCTTTTGCGCCAGTCCCTTGAAGTCAGTGAACGGATGCAGGTAATGGGCAGAGTCCAGTTTCTGCCACTCTTTTGTCGTCCGCTTCTCAACACCCATCACACACACTCCGTATTTTTGTTACTGCCAGCGCAAGCCTTGCCCAAAAACGACTGCCCGGTAATCAAAACCAGCACGTCTCCTGCATCACACATTGAGCAGCAGGTATTCTCGTTCCCAGGCACTGATAACACGGAAGAACTCGGTGTATTCCTCTTCCTTCATTTCACAGTACACATTGATGAACCGATCACCCAGCATCTGGCGCATGCCATCACTGGCCCGCAACATACCAACCGCCTGTGAAACCTCCCTGGGCAGGCTGTGGGGCAGTTCGTAAGCGCTGCCCACAATTTGTTTGCCCGGCGACATTTTCTGCTTCATGCCAAGGTAGCCCGCGGCCAGGGTAGCGGCAAAAGCCAGGTACGGATTGGCATCCGCACCGGGGACGCGGTTTTCCACTCGTCGCGCTTCCGTATCAGAACGCGGAACCCGCAGACCAACAGTTCGATTGTCATACCCCCATTGCACGTTTATGGGTGACGACAGCCTGCCCATGAAGCGCCGGTAGCTGTTCACATAGGGAGCAAACAGCATTGTGGCCTCAGGTATGTAGCGCTGGAGTCCTGCAATATAGGAAAGAAATGCCTGGCTGTCCTCGCCTTTGGCATCAGTAAAAATATTCTTGCCGGTTTTCTCATCGACAACGCTGACATGCATGTGCATGGCGCTGCCCGGTTCGTTCTCCATGGGCTTGGCCATGAAGGTGGCATAGATATTTCGGCGCATGGCCGCCTCGCGCACCAGGCGCTTGAACAGAAACACCTGGTCGGCAAGATCCAGGGGATCTCCATGCAGGAAGTTGATTTCCAGCTGGGCGGCCCCGGCCTCATGCACCAGGTTATCCACAACAATGTCCTGCGCCTCACAAAAGTCGTAAATATCGTCAATCAACGGATCAAACTCGTTGATAGCGTCGATGCTGAAGGCCTGGCGCACGGTCTCCTGGCGACCGGAGCGGCCCACAGGCGGCTCCAGCGGGATATCGGGATCGGTATTGGGTTTAACCAGGAAAAATTCCACTTCCGGAGCCAGCACCGGTTGCCAGCCCTCCGCCTTGTACAGGTCAAGCACACGACGCAACACGTAACGCGGTGAAATATCGATCGGGTCACCATCCTGGGTGAAACAATCGTGGATCACCAGGGCGGTACGCTCTGAGGCCCAGGGCACCATGCGGATGGTGGATGCGTCAGGACGCAGGATCATGTCACGGTCGACCTCATCCACCTGGTCGGTATCCGAGCACTCGCCTGTCACCGTCTGAATTAACACCGACTCAGGCAGCTTCAGTCCCTCGCGACGAAACTTGTTGGCCGGAACAAATTTGCCCCGGGCCACGCCCGCCATATCCGGCACGATACCCTCAACCTCGGATATCCCGCGCTCCTTCAGCCACTCTTCGATGTAGTCCGAGTCTTCGCTATTTTCCAACATATATCACCGTGTTTTTCCGTACTGTATCGCCGCTTCCCCAAATGCCCTGAATATCGCCCTGGAGACCGGATTTTCCTTCGCCATCCATTCCGGGTGCCATTGCACCGCGAGCGTAAATCCAGGCGCGCTCTCCACTCTGAACGCCTCGATTAAGCCATCGTGAGCCCATGCTTCTGCAAGCAAGCCGGTACCCAGTGTATCGATGCCCTGCCCATGCAGTGAATTCACTGTTGCAGATTCGGCTCCCGTCAATTTGTGCAGCAGGCCACCGGCTTGAAATTGAACATCGTGCGCCGGCGAGAAGCGTTG
>JAPHSC010000258.1 GCA_026193125.1 Gammaproteobacteria bacterium | reverse complement strand
CTACTGGGCGGACGGCGAACAAAGCCTGGGCACCGGCGCCAAGGTCGACCTGGCGCGCTTGCTGCTGAAGCTGATTGCCACCCGTATTCGCCCGGCCGTTGCCTGAAATTCTATTTTTTGACCTTCAAGGGCCTGAGCACAAATGCAAAATATTCAGTTAAAGATTCTCGATCCACGCCTGGGGGATGAGTTTCCTCTTCCCGATTACGCCACAGCCGGGTCGGCGGGTATGGATCTCAGGGCGTGTCTGGAAAAGACCCTGCTGCTGGAACCGGGTCAGACTGAGCTTATCCCCACCGGCATGGCCATTCACATTGATGATCCGGGGCTGGCTGCGGTGTTACTGCCCAGGTCTGGACTTGGGCACAAACATGGCATTGTGCTGGGTAACCTTACCGGGCTGATCGATTCGGATTACCAGGGTCAGGTGTTTGTTTCCTGCTGGAATCGCAGTTCCCATCCTTTCACTATCGAGCCGGGTGACCGTATAGCCCAGATGGTTATCCTGCCTGTGGTGCAGGCCCGCTTCGAAGTGGTTGAGGAGTTCACTGACAGCAACCGCGGCACCGGTGGCTTTGGCTCCACCGGCAAGCAGTAGTCAGCGCCAGGCTAATGTTTTGATTTCAGTTCCTGGAAGCGCTCGATATCCCTGTTGAAGCTGGCTACCAGTTCTTCACGCATACGCACCCGCTTGGCCAGCATGTCGCGATATTTCTCTACGTTGGCTGCGGTATCCATCAGCTCACGGGTCAGGTTATCCGGGACCGGGGGTTTTTCGGACAGGGGATCGTAAGGGTAGTTATAACGCTGGGCTTCTATCTCCAGATCCTTCTGACGCTTCTCGAGTCCCTGCAAATAGTTTTTGGCCAGTTCGTCCTGCTGCTTTAAGTCGGCCAGGCGGGCTTCTCGCAAGCGTTCTATGTCGGACACTTGCTCATAAGCCTTGAGCAGTTGCTCGTCGTAGGCCAGACCTTGCTGCTTGATGCGCTCCTGCTCGGCCCTGGCGGCAACTTCTTCCTTGCTCAGTTCACCTTCGTCTGTGCCGATCTTGACGCCGCTCTGATTGAACCGCTCATGCGGGTCATTGGTGTACTCGTCTGGAATATGGTCGCCGTAGTGGACGACACCGTCCTCGTCCACCCATTTGTATAGCTCAGCATGCCCGCCCGCACTGAAAAGCACGGACACCGCCAAGCTGGTTGCAATAAGGAGTTTTTTCACGGCCCTTTTATAGCACAAGAATGTGCCCTGTTAGTGATGGAAGAAGTCCAAACTGTGCTCCAGGTCACGCCTCTGTCACCCGACAGCGCCCGGGCGGGTTCAGTTTATATCCCGTAACTTTCCCGATAGGCGCTCACCGCCTGCAGGTGATCCTCACGGCCGGCGTCACCTTGCAGGTAGCCTATCAGATCCGAAAGACCCACGATGCGGGTGACCGTGAGGCCCAGTTCCTTCTCGGCTTCCTGCACAGCCGAAAGCTTGCCCTGACCCCGCTCCTGCCTGTCCAGGGCAATCGCCACGCCGGCTGCCGTGGCCCCGTGCGCGCGAATAATGTCGACGGATTCGCGTATTGCTGTGCCGGCCGTGATCACGTCATCCACGATCAGCACTCGGCCCGTGAGAGGCGCGCCCACCAGGTTTCCACCCTCGCCATGGGCCTTTGCCTCCTTGCGATTGAAAGCATAGGGCACATTGATGCCGTGTTCCCTGTACAAGGCTGCCGCGGTCAGTGCCGCCAGGGGGATGCCCTTGTAGGCGGGGCCGAACAGCATGTCGAATTCCTGACCCGATTCAGCGATAGCCCTGGCGTAATAGCGCCCCAGGCTGTCCAGTGCCTGGCCGGTGTTAAACAGACCTGCATTGAAGAAGTACGGACTTTTCCTGCCTGATTTGAGCGTGAATTCGCCAAAGCGAAGCACACCCAGTTCCAGGGCCAGGTCCAGGAACTCTTTTTTGTAGGCTTGCATCTCGGGTCCTCCTGGCTCGCATTATCCACTAATCCCGGTAACTACGAACCTGATTTTCCCTGTTTCCAAATCTCATGCAAAAAACTCAGGTAGGATATCGGGCTTTTGAGGGCAGCCCAGGCATGCGAGTAATTACCGCCAATGTAAACGGCATACGCTCTGCCGAGCGCAAGGGGTTCTTTGACTGGCTCGTCGGACAGCACGCCGACGTAGTGTGCATCCAGGAAACCAAGGCGCAGGAGTACCAACTGGAGGCCGAGGCATTCAGGCCCGACGGCTACCATTGCTATTACCTGGATGCAGAAAAAAAGGGTTACAGCGGCGTGGCTATTTTCAGCCGCAAGAAACCCAACAAGGTTTTGCGCGGCCTGGGCTGGGATGAGTTTGATCGGGAGGCTCGGTATATCGAGGCCCAGTTTGCCGGCTTGAGTGTTGTCTCGCTGTATTTGCCCTCGGGGTCCTCCAGTGAAATTCGCCAGGATGCAAAGTTCCGTTTTCTGGATTTGTTTTTGCCCCATTTGCGGCAACTGCGCCGCAAGCGTCGCGAGTACATCATTTGCGGGGACTGGAATATTGCCCACAAGGAGATTGACCTGAAGAACTGGAAGGGCAATCGAAAGAACTCGGGTTTTCTGCCCGAGGAGCGAGCCTGGCTGGATACACTTTTCGGTGATCTTGGTTACGTGGATGCGTTTCGCAGGGTAAATCCTGATCCTGATCAATACACCTGGTGGTCAAATCGGGGCCAGGCCTGGAGCAAGAACGTGGGTTGGCGCATAGATTATCAGGTTGTGACACCCGGCCTGGCGGACAAGGTCTTGTCAGCCAGTGTGTACAAGGATGAGCGCTTTTCCGATCATGCGCCCCTGGTTATGGATTATGACGCTGACTGGGACTGAGGGGCGTGTTTCCGGACCAGGGCGCCACCCAGGCCAGCAAGACCAGTCCGGGTAAGGCTACTGCCGTGCAGACCAGGAAAAAGTCAAAATAACCCAGTGCCTCGACGATAAACCCGGTGCTGGCATTAGCTACGGTTCTCGGAATGGCGGTAAGGCTGGTGAGCAGGGCGAACTGGGTCGCGGTAAACCGAATGCTGGTTTGCCTGGCGATAAATGCGGTCAAGGCCACCGTACCCAGGCCGACGCCGAGGTATTCGAAGCTCACCACGGTAAACAACAGGTAGATGTCGTGACCCACTCGGGCCAGCGCTGCAAATCCCAATATGGACACGATTTGTACCACGCCGAAAATCCACAAGGCGCGATTGATCGATAGCCTGAGCATGGCCAGGCCACCCAGAAGAGTGCCGGCAATCGAGGCCCACAAGGCGGCGAACTTGGCGACGGTACCGATCTCTGTGCGACTGAAACCCAGGTCCAGGTAGAACGGGGTGGACAGGGCTGTGGCCATGTTGTCGCCCAATTTATAGAGCAACATGAAGGTCAGGATGGCCAGGGCGCTGCGTATGCCATCGCGTTGGAAGAATTCAACAAAGGGCTCGACCACCGCCTGGCGCAGGCTGGCGGGAGCCAGGGCATTTGCGCCCGTCTCGGCGACCATGGCGGTGGTGACGATGCCGACCAGCATGAAGATCGCGACGATCCAGTACACGGCTTCCCAGGGTATGAAATCAGACAGGATCAGGGCCAGTGAGCCGGGTACTAACGAGGACAGGCGGTAGGCGTTGATGAATAAGGAGTTGCCGGTACCCAGTTCGTCATCTGCGAGCAATTCCCGGCGGTAGGCATCAAGCACGATGTCCTGGCTGGCGCTGAACAAGGACACGGCGAATACCAGGTACATGGCTGCCTGCAGGTTGGTGCCGGGGTTGACCGTTCCCAGCATACCGATGCTTCCGAGCAGCAATACTTGACTGAGCAGGGTCCAGCCGCGTCGTCTGCCCAGGAAGGGCAGGTGATAGCGATCCATCAGGGGCGCCCAGAGGAATTTCCAGGTGTAGGGCAGCATCACCAGGTTGAACAGGCCGATGGTAGCCAGGTCTATGCCTTCGCTGCGTAACCAGGCCGGCACCAACTGAATCAGCACATACAACGGAAGGCCCGAGGAGAAACCCTGGAAAATACAGGTGAGCATGCGGCGATTCAGGAGGATTTCCTGCCAACGACGTGGCTCCGGGCCGGCTGAAGTGCT
>JAPHSC010000395.1 GCA_026193125.1 Gammaproteobacteria bacterium | reverse complement strand
CTTTTTACGGTGAATTAAAGAGTGATGAAACGGATTCTTATATTGGTGATGGTTTCGGTGCTGGGCCTGCTTGGCTGCGCGGTCAGTAAAACCAGTTCGGGCTGGGATCCGGCCAGCGATGCTTCTGCTCCGGACGAGCAGGCAAGCCGTGATGCGGTCGCGGCGACTATAGCCAATTTCAAGACCGCCGATCCGGGCATTGCGCGCTTCTTTGATAACGCCGAGGGATACGCAGTCTTCCCCTCGGTTGGCAAGGGCGGTGCAGTTGTGGGTGCTGCCTACGGTAAAGGCGAGGTCTATCATCGTGGGCGTCTGATCGGGCACAGCTCGATTACCCAGGTGACCCTGGGCTTTCAACTGGGCGGCCAGGCCTATAGCCAAATAATCTTTTTCAGGGACCGCTCGGATCTTGAAGATTTCCGCAATGGAAATTTTGAATTCGGCGCCCAGGCCTCGGCAGTGGCGGTCACCGCGGGCGCCTCAGCCAATGCCGGTTACAGCGACGGCGTCGCGGTATTTACCCTGACCAAGGGTGGCCTGATGTACGAGGCAACCGTCGCCGGTCAGAAGTTCAATTTCACACCCATTGAGTAATGCCAGGCGCAGGATGCAGCCATGCTTGAGTTGAGATCACAGGGATTTGAACACGGCGGTGACATACCGGCACGGTACACTTGTGACGGCAAGAATATTTCCCCTCCGCTGATATGGGCCGGAGTGCCGGATGGCACGAGGAGCCTGGTCTTGATTGTTGATGATCCGGATGTTCCGGACCCCAGGGCGCCCACTCGGGAGTGGGTACACTGGATTCTCTATAATATCCCTGCCCAAGTCAGTTCACTGCCCGAGGCGATGCCGCAAATCGGCCTGCCCGAGGGTACCCTGGAGGGCAGGAATGATTGGGATAAGACCGGCTATGGTGGCCCTTGTCCGCCAATCGGGCGGCACAGGTATTTCCACAAGCTCTACGCCCTGGACGCGGTCCTGCCTGATCTTGCCCTGCCCGACAAGGTGCAGTTGCTGAAGGCCATGGAGGGGCATGTGCTTGGTGAGTGCGAGTTGGTAGCCACCTACTGCAAGGCGCGCTGCGAAGAGGATTAGCTGGCCAGACGCACCGGTACCCGCCGATTGCCCCAGTGTCCCGGGCGCGCTTCGAATACTCCTGGCAGGGCCGTAGCGCAGTTCACGCAGCAACCTTTTTCGTCGAGTCCCCAGTCGCCCAGCCAATAACCATTGCGTTCAATCAACAGGGCCTGGCATTTGTGGCAGTGCGTGCTCTGTCCCTTCGGATCATAGACATTGCCGGTGTAGGCATACCTGACGCCGTTTGCCATGGCCAGTTCGCGTGCCCGCGTGAGCGTTGCAGGGGGCGTGGGGGCGTAGTCGAGCATCTTCCAGTCAGGGTGGAAAGCCGTAAAGTGCATGGGCACGTCAGGACCCAGCTCAGACACCACCCATCGTGTCATCTTGTCCAGTTCCTGGTCCGAGTCGTTCTCGCCCGGAATAAGCAGTGTGGTCAATTCCAGCCAGGTCTTGGTTTCTTGCTTTACGTACACCAGTGTTTCCAGGACATCGCGCAGGTGCCCGCCGCACAGCTTGTGGTAGAAGTCCTCGGTGAAAGCCTTGAGGTCGACATTGGCAGCATCGACATGAGCGAAAAATTCACGCCTGGGTTCAGGGCAAATATATCCGGCGGTCACGGCAACACTCTTGATGTTCTGTTGATGTGCCGCGCGGGCTACATCGATAGCGTACTCCATGAAAATGACCGGGTCGTTGTAGGTGTAGGCGATACTCCGGCACTCATGATCCAGGGCTGCCCTGACCAGTTGTTCAGGCGACGCCTGGTCAGCCAGGGTATCCATTTCCCGGGACTTGCTCATATCCCAGTTCTGGCAAAACTTGCAGGCCAGGTTGCAGCCGGCTGTTCCAAAAGAAAGTACCGGCGTGCCGGGCAGGAAATGGTTGAGCGGCTTTTTCTCGATCGGGTCTATGCAGAAGCCACTGGAGCGCCCGTAGCTGAAGAGCTTTATCGAGTCGTCTTTACGACCGCGTATAAAACACAGACCTCGTTGTCCTTCATTGAGCTTGCAGTAGCGGGGGCAAAGATCGCACTGCACCTTCCCGTTATCCAGCTTGTGCCAGTAACGCGTGTCAACGACAGTGTGAAGCGCAGTAGCCATATTCCACGATTGATCACAGACGCCATGAGACTATGCTCAAATATAGGCGCGACATACGGGCTTTGTAAATCGTGGCTCACCGCAATGGAGGTGCGATACGATGGTCGATGCGGATGTCAGAAGAGCAGCTGTAGCAGGCATGTTTTACCCCATGGAAGCGGGATTGCTG
>JAPHSC010000130.1 GCA_026193125.1 Gammaproteobacteria bacterium | reverse complement strand
TATGACCCTTAGCATTCCGGAATTTCGCCAGGCCCGGGTCCTGGTGGTAGGCGATGTCATGCTTGATCGCTACTGGTTCGGACCCACCAGCCGGATTTCTCCCGAGGCTCCGGTGCCGGTTGTGCGCGTGAACGAGCGCGAGGATCGACCGGGCGGCGCCGCCAACGTCGCGGTAAATCTTGCCAGCGTGGGTGTGCAAACGACCCTGGTCGGCCTGGTGGGTGAAGATGAAGCCGCCACGGAGCTTGCCGGGTTGCTGCAGGCCAGGAATATACGCTGCGAGTTTGAGGCCGTAGCCGGTTTGCCCACGATTACCAAATTGCGGGTTCTCAGTCGCAACCAGCAGTTGATTCGCCTCGATTTCGAGGACCGCTACCCTGCTGAGTGCGCCCCGGGCCTGACCCGGCGCGTGACACAGCTGCTGGACCAGACCGATCTGGTCATTTGTTCGGACTACGACAAGGGCGCGCTGCAGCAGGTCCCTGATATTCTTGCAGCCTGTCGCAAGCGCGGCGTCCCGGTACTTGTCGACCCCAAGGGCAGTGATTTCGGTCGCTACGCAGGGGCCTTTGCGATTACCCCGAACCTGTCTGAATTTGAAACCGTGGTTGGCGCATGTCCCGACGATGCAACGCTGGTTCGGGAAGCCACGGGTCTGCTTTCCCGTCTGGAGCTTGAGCACATCGTGGTCACCCGCAGCGAGCGCGGCATGTCCCTGGTTTCGGCCAACACGGAGGCGCATCATTTGCCGGCCGAGGCCCGCGAGGTCTTCGATGTAACCGGCGCCGGAGATACTGTCATCGCGATGCTGGGTGCCGGCATAGCTGCTGGTCTGGACATGGCTGATGCGGCCCGCCTGGCCAACCTGGCGGCCGGCATCGTGGTACGCAAGATCGGTGTGGCCACCGTGTCTGTTTCCGAGCTGCGACTTGCCTTGCATCAGCACGGTAAAGGTGGACGGTCGATACCCGGGCGAGAACAGTTGATGCTGTTCGTACGCGAGGCCCAGGCCCGTGGTGAGCGGGTGGTCATGACCAACGGTTGTTTCGATATTTTGCACCGCGGACATGTCGCCTACCTGGAAGAGGCCAAGGCCCTGGGCAACCGCCTGGTGGTTGCGGTGAATGACGATGCTTCGGTGCGCAAGCTCAAGGGTGAGGGCAGGCCAGTGAACAGCCTTGACGATCGCATGGCTGTCCTGGGCGGACTGGCGGCGGTGGACTGGGTGGTGCCTTTCAGCGAGGACACGCCAGAATCGCTGATTTGTGATGTATTACCCGATGTCCTGGTGAAAGGAGGCGATTACCTGCCGGAGCAAATCGCCGGGGCCCGCTGTGTGCTGGAGAATGGTGGCGAGGTAAAAGTCCTGTCTTTTCTGGAGGGCCGGTCAACGTCCTCGATCATCGACGCTATTCGCAAGCCGTGAACCGTGACCTCAAGGCCGGCTTGCTGCGTTTCGGCTACGTCATACTGTCCGTCTTCCTGGCGCCACTGGTATTCGCTTTCCTGTTAAAAAAAGGCTTCTCCAACCGGGGTTACTGGAAGGGCCTGGATGAACGTCTTGGGTATGGTCGGACTCGATCCGACAAGCCGAGTATCTGGGTGCACGCAGTGTCGGTTGGCGAGGTGCAGGCTGCGGCGCCGCTAATATGGCTCCTGATGGAGAGCAAGCCAGGTGTGCCGGTAGTAATTACGACCATGACCCCCACTGGTGCGGACAGGGCACGTGCGTTGTTTGGGGATACGGTCATGCACAGCTTTGTTCCCTACGACCTGCCGGGGGCGGTAAAGCGATTTTTCAACCGCTTTGATCCGCGCCTGGCAATCATCATGGAGACGGAGATATGGCCTAACCTCTATCATGAATGTGGTCGACGCGGAATTCCGCTGGTAATGGCCAACGCGCGAGTGTCCGCCCGTTCGGTGAAAAAATACCGCCTCCTGGTCGAACTGTTTCGCCAGACCCTGTCCCATGGAATCGTGATCGCAGCGCAGAGCAGGCAAGACGCTGATCGCTTCCTGTCCATAGGCTCTAATCCGCTGCGAACCCACGTGGTGGGGAACATCAAGTTTGGGTTTGAGTTGCCTGCCGGTGTGGAGGAGCAGGGTAAGGCATACCGCAGTGTCCATGCGCCTGATCGACCGGTCTGGCTCGCTGCCAGTACCCACGAAGGCGAGGAAGAATTGGTGCTTGAGGCGCATAGCCGACTGCTGGAACACAAGCCGAAGACCCTGTTGATACTGGTGCCCAGGCATCCGGAGCGATTCGACGGGGTAGCCGCCCTGGTGGAGAGGGCGGGCTTAAGTTGTCGACGCCGCAGCCTGGGTGAGTCCCCGAAGGCCGAAACCGAAGTACTGCTGGTGGATACCCTGGGCGAGTTGATGATGTTCTACGCTGCCACTGATGTTGCCTTCGTGGGTGGCAGCCTGGTGCCCATTGGCGGCCACAATTTGCTTGAGCCTGCCTCGCTGGGTGTGCCGGTGGTGGTCGGACCGCATAACTTCAACGCTCCGGATGTCACGGAGTTGTTTTTGCAGGCCGGCGCCATGCGGATTGTTGAAGGGCCGGCGGCTCTGGCCGCCGAGGTCCAGGCGCTATTTGAAGATCCCGCGGCGTGCGCCCAAGCTGCCGCCGCAGGTTTTAAAGTGCTCGCCGAGAATCGGGGAACTCTGCCTCGACTGTTGGGGTTGCTGCAGCCCCTGCTCGCGGATCTCTTCCCCGATGCTTCCTAGCGGGTGGTCACCGTCAAGTCCAGCCACTCGTTGATACGTGCCAGGTCCTCTTCATTGAGGATGCCCGCAGCTTGTTTCAGGCGAATGATATTCAGGATGTAGTCGTAACGGGCCCGGGCGTAATTGGTTTCGGCATCAAACAGGGTGCGCCGGGAGGTCAATACATCCACGGTGGTGCGGGTACCCACCTCGAATCCGGCCTCCGTGGCCTCCAGCGCCGTCTGGCTGGATTCCGTCGCACGTTTTAGCGCCCGTACCCGTGCCATCTCAGCCATGATACCCAGGTAGGCGTCACGCGCGGTTCTCTCGGTCTCGCGCATCACCCGCTCCAGACCTTCCTTGGCCGCCCGGTGACGATAGACATATTCACTGACCCGTGACGAGGTGCCGCCACCGGAGTAAATGGGAATAGTGAACTGGATACCTATCAAATCGGAGGTAACGTTTTGGGCGGTTTCGAAAGTTGAAGTCACTGTTGACCCCGGTGGGGCATTCGGGTCTGGATCCGGACCAACACTGGTGGTTTTTCCGCTGGAATCATCCAGACGATAGTTGGCGATCAAATCCAGGGTGGGGTAATGGCCACCGCGTTGTATCGTGATTCCGTCCCTGGCGATATCTACCGAAATCTGGCTGGAAACCAGGCTCAGATTCTGCTGCAGGGCTGTATCCACCCAGGCCTGCTGGTCCTGGGGAGCCGGGATCGCGAGGGGTAAATCATCGCCCGGCTTCTGGAATTCCGAGTAATACTCTCCGGTAAGTTCACGTAACATCTCCAGCGCCGTAGCCAGCTGCCGTTTACCCGCGATAACCGCAGCCGTGGTGTTGTCGTAGGCTGCCTGGGCTTCCTTTACGTCAGTGATGGCGATCAAGCCAACCTCGAAACGCTTTTCGGCCTGCTCCAGTTGTCTGGCAGTGGCCCCCAGGGCGGCTTCCGCTGCGCCGAGGGTGTCCTTGGCAGCCAGCACGTTGAAATAGCGCTCGGAAACCTTGAGCATCAAGCCCTGGCGGGCGATCTCGTAGTCTACATCGGCTTTCGCCACGACCTTGTCTGCCTGCTTATAGGTCTGGTACTGGTCCCAGCGGAACAGTGTCTGGCGCAATGCGACATCGAAATTCCAGTCATCCGAACCGCCGTCGAAAGAGGTTGGAATGGCTACCAGCCCATTCTCCGTATACTGCACCTGGTCATTGTCGCCGTTACGGTTGCGAGTCAGGTAATTGCCAGTCAGATTGAGCTGGGGCAGGAACTGGCTGCGCGCCTGGGGCTTTTGCTCATATGCCACCATGCGGTTGGCCTCGGCCTCCCGAATGGATGGATCACTGATCAAGGCGCTCTGGTAGACCTCCAGCAGGGAGGTCGCGCTCGCCTGATGCATGGACAGCAAGGCGAAACACAGGCTCAGAAACACTCGGAAAATCTGGCGCATGATCAAAGTTCCTTTAGATTCAATCGTTTTGTCATAGGTGTTGTGGTTAACTATAACACCAAAACACAAAAAGTCGAGAGCCACTTTGCGTCCCGAATAGTATACGCGGAGGCGAGGCCTACGCTAACACTGACCACGGCCGGGCAGAATGGTTGCAGTGACTCCTGAATTAACACGCTGGGCATACCGGCTGGCTACACATGATCAAATACCCTAGAAACGAAAACCGTCCGGCTTCTTGCTGTGCGCCAGGGGCGGCAGGCTGGTTTCGAAGAGCACTTCCCGAACCCACTTGTCCGCGCCGATTCGCTTTACCAGCATGGCCTGCATGACCGCGCCCACGCCGCTTACCACGAACAGCCGGCCGCCAGGTTTCAACGCCTTCTCATAATTGTTGGTGTACCTGGGTAAAGACCCAGTAATAGCGATGACATCATAGGCGTTCTGCTCGTCGAGGAGAGTGGCGTCGCGGGTTTCCAGACGCACGTTGCGAACGCCAAGTTGTTCCAGACGCTCTTGCGCCTGGCGGGTGAAATCCTCATGGATGTCCAGACTCAGCACTTTCGCCGCAAGCTTGGCCAGGCAGGCAGTAAGAAAACCACTGCCGGTGCCTACTTCAAGCACATAATCGTCGGTGGTGATTTTCAGCGATTGCAGCAATCGTCCAATTTGCATCGGGCTCATCATGGATACGCCGTGACCGAGCGGAATCCGGGTGTCGGCATAGGCCAGGCTCCTGTATTCTTCAGGTACAAAGGCCTCTCTGGGTACGCTACGCAACGTGCCCAGGATGCGTTCATCCAGCACTTCCCAGGCACGAACCTGTTGCTCTACCATTTGTGTGCGTGCGTAATTGACGTCCATTGAAGTCTGTTCTCCGTCAGGTGCTGTCTGGATAGTGGGCGCTCAGGTTAAGGCTTGGGGGAAAATGAGACAAGTCATGCCTTGTATATTATGGTGAATTACACCGTGTAATCAGTGGCATTCGGCTATGCTTGCCCGATGCCCTAGAACAAGAGGCCGGAGTATGCCCGCGGGTGGCGAGATAACGTTACTTTTAACCACGGTTCTTATTGTGGTGCTGGTGTTTGCCAGCGTTCTTGTATGGAAGAGGAAGCGTGCCCGGGCGCGCCTGGCCCATCTTTCCCGGGAAGTGGATGAAATAGCCAGGGACGAGCTATTCCACGAGCGGGTATCACTGAGTGACGATGAGGATGACCTGGCGGCACTGGAAGGCAGTATCAACCGGGTTCTTGAGCTCGCCCATGCCAACGAGCGCAAACTGCGCCGGCAAGACCTCCTGTTTCATAATCTTGCCGATAACCTGGACCAGGCAATACTGGTACACCGGCAGGAGATACTGTTTGCGAATTCTGGATTTGCGGCCCTGACCGGTACTCGGCAGGCGGACATCGTGGGTCAGGATTTTGTAAATCTCCTGCACCCCGACTATCGACAGCTTGTTGCCGACGCCATGCAGGGGTGGCTCAAAGGAGAGCCCCAGGCAGAACCCATGGACGTGCAAATTCTGGATCGCCACGGAAATGGCGTCTGGGCAAGAATGTCTTCCAAGCCCACGGAATTTCGCGAGAAAAAGGCCCTGTTGACCTCGATTCAGAATATCAGCACGGAAAAAGCCATGCGGGATGCGCTGGAGCACGGCAAATTACAAACCCGCGTTACCCTTGAGTCAATTTCAGAGGGTGTGGTCACCACTGACTGCAATGGCAATATCGACTATATGAATTCTGCTGCCGAGTACTTGATCGGTGTGCGCAGCGCTGATGCCCTGGGACGTAATTTTGCCAGCATGGTGTCACTGGTCGATGAATTTGACGGCAAACCTATCGCCGATCCGGTTGCCATCGCCCTGGACAAGGGGCAGCGTGTGAGCGTGGGCCGACGAGCATTGCTGGCCTCGACGGCAAAGGACGAGGAATTTTCGGTGGACTTGAATGCCTCCCCGATCCGGGATATTTCAGGCGCCACCATAGGTGCAGTCGTGGTCCTTCACGACGTCACGGAGATCCGCGGGCTGACTCGCCAGATGTCCTACCAGGCAAGTCACGACGCCTTGACCGGCCTGATCAACCGGCGTGAATTCGAGCGTCGATTGAACGAAACATTGAGCGATGCACGAACCAAAAACAATTCGCATGTTCTTTGCTATCTGGATCTGGACAGGTTCAAAGCGGTAAACGACACCTGTGGCCACACTGCGGGCGACAATTTGTTGCGCGAAGTGGCAGGCATTGTTCGGGACAAGGTCAGGGATTCCGACCTGGTGGGCCGACTGGGTGGCGATGAATTTGGCATGATTTTGCTGGGCTGTCCACTGGACAAGGCACGGCAGATTTCCGATGACGTCGTAAAGGCAGTGCGTGACTACCGTTTTGTGTGGCGTGACCGAATTTTCAACATCGGCGTGAGCGTGGGTATGGTCGAGATTACGCACGAAAGCGGTAGCCTCGAGGATCTGGTCAGTGCCGCCGATTCGGCATGCTATATCGCCAAGCAGCAGGGACGTGGAAGGGTGCATGTGTATTCGGCGCGGGATGAAGCCGTAGCCCGCCACCGCGGCGAGATCATGTGGCTACAGCGTCTCCAGGCGGCGCTGCGTGAGAACCGTTTCGATCTGCATGTCCAGCCGATAGTTTCCACCGGTGGCCGAGCCATACCAGGCCCGGCGATGGAGATTTTGTTGCGCATGCGAGACGATGCGGGGAAGGAAATATTGCCCGGTGAATTCATGGGTGCGGCGGAGCGCTATCACCTCATGCCCTACGTGGATCGCTGGGTAGTGCAAACAGCCCTGGCGGCCCTGGGTCGGGAAACTATTCGACTGCCGGCACACCGAAGCTGCGCCATCAATCTTTCCGGTCAAACGCTGGCGGACGATACCTTCCTGGAATTCGTGGTGGAGAGCCTGGATCGTAGTGGCGTCGCACCCGCCAGCATTTGTTTCGAGGTGAGCGAGGGCGCAGTGGTGGCCAATCTCAAGCAGGCTCATCGCTTCATCAGAGTGCTCCACGGTATGGGTTGCAAGTTTGCACTGGATGATTTCGGTAGCGGCATCGGTTCGCTGGCCAATTTGAAGAACCTGGCGATTGATTATTTGAAGATTGATGGCTCTTTCGTGCGCAGCCTGTCTGAAGATTACGCCAACCAGGCGCTGGTTTCGGCCATGGTCAAGCTCGGCGAGAGCCTGAACTTCAAGATCATTGCCGAGGAAGTTGAAGACGACGTCAGTTTCGAGGCCGTAAAGGCACTGGGTGTGGATTTTGTCCAGGGCTATGCCATTGGTTACCCCAGGTCGCTGTATCCCCAGGACGCCATGTCGGCCTGACACCAACGACAAGGGTAGCCGTGCCTTTCGCAGTGTCTGCCTGGATCCACTAACCCCTCTCTGCTTGCGCTGGCCAGGCTGGATGAGTCCTGTCTCCCGGACTGTTTCGTGAGCAAAAAAAACGCCGCCCGAGGGCGGCGTTTTTGCTGTGATATACGACCTACAGCAAGGGGACGATCAACAGGGCCACAATGTTGATGATCTTGATCAACGGGTTGATGGCCGGACCGGCGGTGTCCTTGTAGGGATCACCAACGGTGTCGCCCGTGACTGCCGCCTTGTGGGCATCAGAACCCTTGCCGCCACAGTTACCGTCCTCGATGTACTTCTTGGCATTATCCCAGGCACCACCACCGGTGGTCATGGATATGGCCACGAACAAACCGGTGACGATGGTACCCATGAGCAGACCGCCCAGGGCTACCGGGCCCAGCAGCAAGCCGACTACCACCGGTACCAACAAGGGCAACAGCGAGGGTACGATCATTTCCTTGATCGCCGAACGGGTCAGCAAATCCACTGCGCGCGAGTAATCAGGCTTGGTAGTGCCTTCCATGATGCCGGCAATTTCCCGGAACTGGCGGCGAACTTCGGTCACCACCGAGCCTGCTGCCCGGCCTACTGCTTCCATGGCCATGGCGCCGAACAGGTAAGGCACCATTCCGCCGATGAACAGGCCGATAATGACCAGGGGATTGGACAGGTCGAAGGTCGTGGCTCCGCCGGTATGGGTTTCCAGGGTATGGGTGTAATCGGCGAACAGCACCAGGGCGGCGAGGCCCGCGGAGCCGATTGCATAGCCCTTGGTCACGGCCTTGGTGGTATTACCCACTGCATCCAGGGCGTCGGTAACGGTGCGTACTTCCGCCGGAAGCTCAGCCATTTCTGCGATACCACCGGCGTTATCGGTGATGGGGCCAAAAGCATCCAGGGCCACGATCATTCCGGTCATGGACAGCATGGAGGTAGCCGCAACTGCGATGCCGTACAGGCCCGCCAGCTCATAGGCACCCCAGATGGACATACAGACCGCGATCACCGGCAGGGCAGTGGATTTCATCGACACACCCAGTCCTGCAATGATGTTGGTAGCATCGCCGGTCAGGGAGGCTTCCGCGATTGTCTTCACCGGGCTGTACTCGGTGCCGGTGTAGTACTCGGTGATGACGACCATGGCCGCCGTCAAGGCCAGTCCAATAAGGGCCGCCCAGTAGAGATCCATGGCCTGGCCGCTTTCAGCCATCAGCGTGTTGGTGACTGGATAGAAGGCAATGGCCGCCAGAATGCCGGACACGAATACGCCCTTGTACAAGGCCGTCATAATCTTGCCGCCCTCGCTGGCCCGCACGAAGAAAGTGCCGATGACCGAGGCCACAATAGATACGGCACCGAGCACGATTGGGTAAATCACCGCATTCGGGCCAATCTCGTTGATCATCAGTCCGCCCAACAGCATCGTGGCAATCAAGGTCACGGCATAGGTCTCGAACAGGTCTGCAGCCATACCGGCGCAATCGCCCACGTTATCGCCCACGTTGTCCGCGATAACCCCGGGGTTGCGGGGGTCGTCCTCGGGAATACCCGCCTCGACTTTACCCACCAGGTCAGCGCCCACGTCGGCGCCCTTGGTGAAGATACCACCACCCAATCGGGCGAAAATGGAAATCAGTGAGCCGCCAAAAGCCAGGCCAACCAGGGCCTCTACCGGGTGCGCGACACCCATGCTGGTCATGAGCCAGTAATAGCCGGCCACGCCCATCAGACCCAGGCCAACCACGAGCAAACCGGTGATGGCGCCGCCGCGGAAGGCGACCAGCAGTGCAGGGCTCAAGCCCTCCCTGGCTGCTTCGGCTGTGCGCACATTGGCGCGAACCGACACAAACATGCCCACATAGCCAGCCAGGGCGGAGAAGATCGCGCCTATGGCGAATCCGATGGCCGTCCAGATGCTGGGCAGGAATACTGCCAGGACTCCAAACAGGACAACTCCCACTATGCCGATCGTGGTGTACTGGCGATTCATGTAGGCATTAGCGCCTTCCTGAATCGCTCCCGCGATCTCCTGCATACGTTCATTGCCTGCGCTTTTGCCGAGAATCCATTGTGCGGAAAACAGTCCGTAGACCACCGCCAGAATGGATGCTCCCAACGCCAACATTAGCGCCGTCTGCTGTGACATGCTTCTTCCTCCCAAGTTAAATCAATGTATCCGGTTACCACCTGTCAGCGGCAACTAGCTGCCGATGTTGCGGTATTCCGGCTGTTATTAATATGACGGGTATCCGCAAAATCTGGTTTGCCACACTC
>JAPHSC010000282.1 GCA_026193125.1 Gammaproteobacteria bacterium | reverse complement strand
CCGGTATCACCCGTGCCACCGGTATCACCCGTGCCACCGGTATCACCCGTGCCACCGGTATCACCCGTGCCACCGGTATCACCTGTGCCACCGGTATCACCTGTGCCACCGGTATCACCTGTGCCACCTGATCCGGCCAGACCGCCGCCATTCCCGGCCGGGGCGCCAGACGACAGGTCAAAGGTCAAGCCGTTTGCATTGGTTCCATAGCTGCTGAAAGCTTCTTCCAGGTCTTCCTCCTGATTTTGCTGAGAATCAGCAAGGGCCGCCTGGGCAACCAACTCATCCAGGGGAAGATTTGCAGCGGACGAATTGCCGCCCGCAATGCCACTGTAAAATGCATCACCCGCTGGAGGGTCGGTCTCCTCTCCAGGCAGGTTGTCCGAGGTGAGAGCCATCCCTGTCGCTGTCAGGCTGCCAGCCGTATCTCCAGGCAGGGAACTCGGTAACGCCGCGATGGTTTCGTTGGCCTGGCTCAAAGGCAGCCCCACTTCATAACTGCCCTTGGGTCCGGAAATGACGTCGTTACCGCCGCTGTTCGAGGGGTATAGCACCGCCTGGGGGAAAGGCATCTGAAGATCGTCTACCTGCTCCATCAGCATTCCGGGGTCGATCTCCGCGACCGGTGCGGAATCTCGATCAGCTACATGCCCGGACTCTCCCTCGTCCAGATCGATGCTGCCGGCTTCGTTGGTAATTCTTATACCGCCCTTGTTGACCACCGCATGCAGGCCCTTGGCCAGAATGCCCTGGTCTGCGCAGGTCTGATCACACAAGTAAACGATATAGTCGGTGCCACGAATACCAATGGTGGCAACCGGGGTCTCAAGGCGATAAGCCTCCTTGTTTTCCTGACCCACCATGCCGGTGATCGACCGCAGGCCGCCCTTGAGCAGCTTGAAGAAACTGTGATCGCCACCCTCAGGTGCGGCTGCACCATCATCCTGGGCCGTGAACTGGAAAGCCTCAATGATGAATTCTGATCCGGGTCTGAGAGCGATAAGACCGCCGTCGGCCATGCGAATTTGAATACGGCCATTAACCTGGGTGACCACACGATCGCCCTGGTCCACATGCAGACCCAACTTCAGGGGCTCCTGACTGCCGTCTACGCGATAAACACTGCCAGAGCCAAACACGAACACGACCTCACCTGCATCGGCCAGGACGCCGCCACTGGCGACTCCCAAGCTCAACGCAAGCAGTGTTGCTGCCAGGCTCCTGATGTATCCACGCACTTCCCGATTACCTCGGTGACCGTTTTTCACAAAGAGAATCATAAGTTAAACAGGATTAACCAAGTGTGAACGGCGTCACATCGCTGGTACAGCGGTTCCGGCACTTTTGACATAAGCAGGGTCTACCAGGCGCGCGACAATCCGAGAGAAAAGACCCAGCGGTCATAGCTAAACAGCGGCACATTGGAACGGTTGTCGCGGTAGCTCAAACCCACCGAGCTCTCCAGCTTCGGCTTGAACTGCCATACCAGGCTCACCGAGCCGTCGGCAACCTTATCCACCCGGCGCGAGGAATCCACCTCCGGGAAGAACGCTTCATCGTACATATAGCGTTGCCAACCAATGTTGATACGTCCGGACAGGTTTGTGCTGATGCGCCAGGCCCCGAATCCCCTGAGACCATAGATTTCGCGCCCGTAACGCGAGCCGGTCTCCCGCGGATTGTCTTTGCCCAGGAGTGCGGATACGGTCACCAGGCTTCTGCGGCTGACACCCAGCAAACTGGTGCCGCTGAAGCCCAACAGAAGTTGATCCACGTCCCGGTTAGCGAACTCGTCGTCAAAACGCAGCACACCCATGCGCGCGAACATACCCAGCCTGTTCAGTGGCGAAACGGTGTAATCCCAGGCGCCTTCCAGGGACAGGCCCTGATTGTTGAAATCATCGTCCACATTCATTCGATAGGCGCGCACACGCAGGCTTCGGGTTTCGCTCTCCCCGGACCAGCTCATACCCGCCCTGGCTACCAGCCCGAGTGAATCTGCGAAGCTTGCATCGGGATAATGCCTGCCCTGCAACTCACCTCCCAGCTGAACAGTTCGGCCCTTGCCTACCGAGCGCGAAAAATCCCCTGACCCGTATACATCAAGAAAAGTACTTTCTGTCTGCCGGCTACGTTGGTCCAGCACAAACCCGAGGAATTCGTTCAATTCCGTCGCAGCGTTGGCATTACTGTCCCAGCCGGTGCTGGGGCTGAAACGCCAGATAGTGCGCCAGGTATTCTGGGACAGCTGCAAATCTATCGCCGCGAGGTATTCGTCTATGGCCCGCCGCGCCGCTGGCGGCGGGTTTTGCGTCGTCAGGTACTCGAACTGTTTCTGTGCCTCTTCGAGTCGTCCCGTTTGATAATAGGCACGTGCCAGTTCAATGCGGACACCGGCAAACAAGGGATCTGCTGCAGTGGCCTTCTCCAGGTAAGGTATGGCCTGGTCAGCCCTACCGCTTTCAAACAGGGCCAGACCATAAAGATAGGGAAAGTCCGGATCTTCACCCAACTGCCCTTCATAGGTGGCCAGCAAAGTTGCTGCCTGGGCCGGCTGTCGCTTGTTCAACAACAACTCAGCCTGCTGTAATACCTCAACCTGCGCCAGCGCTGGCGTGGCACCCAAAAGGATCACACCTATCAGGCAAACTGTCAGACCGACTGCCTGTCGCATTAAGGATGCAATGAGAAAGCCTCTATTCAACTGCATTTCCTTTTATCATTTTCGAATATGGTGCAAGTATTGTTAAAAACTGTGACGACTTTCTCAAGACTGATACAAATCGCACCTGATCCAGCCGCTATACTGCACCAATGAGTTGGAAAACACACGTCACCGTCGCCGCCGTCATCGAATCAAATGATCGATTCCTGATGGTCAAGGAACATGCCTCGGGCAAACTTGTACTGAACCAGCCAGCCGGGCATCTTGAACCTGGGGAGACGCTGGTGGAGGCCGTCGCAAGGGAGACTCTCGAGGAGACCGCATGGCAGTTCACGGCTGAGTCACTGCTCGGTATATATCAATGGCACCAGGCAGCGAGACAGCGTACTTACCTGCGATTTGCCTTCTGCGGCAGCGTGTCCGGGCATGATCCGCAGAGGGAATTGGACGACGGTATTGTTGCAGCCCTGTGGCTGAGCCGCGAGGAATTGCACAGGCGCTCCATGCAATTGCGCAGCCCAATGGTTATGCGATGCACAGACGATTACCTTGAGGGCAAACGTTATCCGCTGGAAATCTTTGCCCACCTTGAAGAAATCCCCATGATGCTTCGGCTGTTGGGTAGCATGCGCTAAGCCAGAACTCCCTCGCATGGCTTATAATGGCCAGCATGACTTCTGCTTCATCCAAACGCGTCATCGTCGGTTTGTCCGGCGGAGTGGACTCTTCGGTTGCCGCCCTGCTTCTTCAGCAACAGGGCTACGAGGTCCAGGGCCTGTTCATGTCCAACTGGGAGGACGATGAGGACGGATATTGCACCACGGCCGAGGACTACCAGGAAGCGCGCAAGGCCGCCGACCACCTCGGAATTCCCTTGCACAAGGTCAGTTTTGCAAAGGAATACCGTGAGCGGGTGTTTGCGTATTTCCTGGATGAATACCGTGCCGGCCGCACACCGAACCCGGACGTGCTGTGCAATCGGGAGATAAAATTCGGGGTCTTTTTTGACTATGCTCGACGCCTGGGTGCCGAACTGGTTGCGACTGGACATTACGCACGAATAAAACACGGGATCGACGGTGTCCGCCTGCTCAAAGGTATGGATGCAAACAAGGATCAGAGCTATTTCCTGCATGCGGCGCCCGCTAGCGCACTCGCGCGGACACTTTTTCCTGTGGGAGATTTGGAAAAGCACCAGGTCAGAGCGCTGGCGCGCAAGCATGGCCTGGAAAATTTCGAACGCAAGGACAGTACCGGCATTTGCTTTATTGGTGAGCGGCATTTCCGGAGTTTTCTGGGCCGCTACCTGCCCGCCCAGCCCGGTCCGATACTCAGCCCTGAGGGTCAGACCCTGGGCCAGCACCAGGGCTTGATGTATTACACCCTGGGGCAGCGCAAGGGTCTGGGCATTGGCGGGCGTAACGACAGTTCTGATGAGCCCTGGTTCGTCGCGGCCAAGGACCTGGCCCGCAATGTCTTGCTGGTTGTGCAGGGTCATGATCATCCCTTGCTCCAGAGCGTGGGCCTGGTGGCCGACCAGGCGACCTGGATCGCAGGAGTCCCGCCGGAGCTGCCGTCAAAGCTGGTGGCCAAGACCCGCTATCGCCAGCGTGACCAGGCCTGCACGCTGAGTCACGGGCAGAAGGACAGCCTGCTGGTGACCTTTGATACCCCGCAACGAGCCATCACACCCGGGCAATACGTGGTGTTTTACCAGGGTGATGAGTGCCTGGGGGGGGCGGTTATACACGAGGCTCTGCGCAACCAGGCGACCCCCACCGATTATGCGGTAGCGCATTTGGGCTGAATCGTTCGACGATGTCGGAAAATACTGCCCGGTGGGTTTGGGAACGCAATGTTCCATCGCGTATAATTCCGGCTTTAAGGGCACACACCTTCGGGAGAGAAAATGACCAATTCATTTAACGCACGCAGCATGCTTAAGGTCGGCGGAACCGACTACGAGATCTACAAGCTGGATTCTGTGGGCGCTGACCGCCTGACCCGCCTCCCCTATTCTCTCAAGATCCTGCTTGAAAACCTCCTGCGGCATGAAGACGGTGTGAATGTCACAAAGAGTGATGTGGATGCCCTGTTGAACTGGGATGCCAAGGCAGAACCCAGTCAGGAAATCTCTTTCACCCCTGCCCGAGTGATTCTGCAGGATTTCACCGGCGTACCTGCCGTAGTTGATCTGGCCGCCATGCGCGATGCCGTGGTCAAGCTGGGCGGCAAGGCCGAGAGCATCAATCCCCTGTCTCCGGCTGAATTGGTGATTGACCATTCAGTGCAGGTTGACCGCTACGGTACCGCCACTTCCCTGAGCGAAAACAACGCCATTGAATTCGGTCGCAACAAGGAGCGTTATTCCTTCCTGCGCTGGGGCCAGAATGCCTTTGACAACT
>JAPHSC010000157.1 GCA_026193125.1 Gammaproteobacteria bacterium | reverse complement strand
TTCATATCTTCAGCGGTGAAAGTGATGATTTCCTGAGATTCGGTGTTGGTGGAACGCTTGATACGCGAACCGGTAGTTACGATCTCTTCGATCATCTGGTCATCATTGGCCGACGCTTCCTGCGCGTGTACAGCAGTTGACATCATGCTTCCCGCGGAAGCGACGCCAAATACAGCTGCCATCGCGATAGACAGTGGCTTACGTGTAAACATTTATAATCCCCCAAAATTTTGGATAATTTGGTACTCGAAGGTCGATCCCGGTTTCTCTTCCAGATAGCTTTGACGTGCCTATATAAGGAAGAAACCACGGAATAGATCGGGCTGATCCTATAGCAAGTGCCTACAAACCACAACAATCTGTGAACAAATTGATACAGATATACGGCTAAAATAAGGAACTACTTAAAAAACAATACGTTATTTGTTGCTTTTTTGCATACTCTTCAATATCGACAGGTTCGGCACCCTCGATTCAGACCTTAATACGGTGGATTTTCCGCGACGTGGGTCACACTTTTTCCCTGGCTGACACCAAGATACGCTTCAACTATTTGTTTTTATTAAGTGATTTTTAACTAACACGGTTTCGTTAATGCGCGAAAAACCCTGGTCTCGACACTTTGCCGGGCCGCCAACCCGTCCGGGACACCCAAAAACCGCCCAACACTTAGTCAGATGTGGCCCAAAACATACAGCCCATCCGTGACCTGAGCGCGAAGCACTCCGGGTAGGTCCGTGGGCAAAACTCTGCTACCATGCCCTCCACCCATTGCATTACCCAAACCGCTTTCCCAGTAAAATCAGACTGTTATGGTCTGCTTACCGGTGAGTGCGGCCTTCTGAATCACGCGCACTACCGGTACATTACATTGATCTCTACAGCAAATCTGGCTATCCAGTTCGGCGCCAAGCCGCTTTTTGAAAACGTTTCCGTGACTTTCGGCAACGGCCACCGCTATGGCCTGATCGGGGCCAACGGCTCGGGCAAGTCGACCTTCATGAAAATCCTGGCGGGTGAGCTTGAACCGACAGCGGGCAATGTCTCTATCGACCCCAATATACGGATCGGTCAACTCTCCCAGGACCAGTTTGCCTACGAGAATTACCGAGTACTGGACACTGTGATCATGGGCTACAAGCGCCTGTGGGAAGTGCAACAGGAACGTGACCGGATTTACTCCTTGCCCGAGATGAGCGATGAGGATGGCATGCTGGTGGCCGACCTTGAAGTGGAATACGCCGAGATGGACGGCTACTCGGCCGAGTCCCGTGCAGGCGAGCTGCTGGAAGGCATCGGTATACCCGTGGAGCAGCACAACGGTCCCATGAGCGAGGTTGCCCCGGGCTGGAAGCTAAGGGTCCTGCTGGCCCAGGCGCTATTCTCCGACCCGGATGTGTTGCTGCTGGATGAGCCCACCAATAACCTGGATATCAATGCCATCCGCTGGCTGGAAGAGTTCCTGGACAAGAGCAAGTCCACCATCATCATCATCTCCCATGATCGCCACTTCCTGAACACCGTGTGCACACACATGGCGGACCTGGATTACGGCAAGCTGCAATTATTCCCGGGCAACTATGATGAGTACATGACGGCGGCCACCCAGGCACGCGAGCGCACCCAGAACAACAACGCCAAGAAGAAAGTAAAAATGGCTGAGCTGCAGGCCTTCGTCAGCCGCTTCTCTGCCAATGCCTCCAAGGCGCGCCAGGCTACCTCCCGTGCCCGGCAGCTGGAGAAGATCGAACTTGAAGTCGTCACACCCTCCAGCCGGGTCAGTCCTTTCATTCGCTTTGAACAGGACAAGCCCCTGCGCCGAATCGCCGTCGAGGCAATCGGCATCACCAAGGGTTATGACGAGGGGCCTTTGTTCAAGAACCTGGACCTGACCATCGAGGCCGGCTCCCGAGTGGCTATCCTGGGACAAAACGGTATCGGCAAAACCACCCTGGTGCGCTGTCTGCTGCAGGAACTGGAGCTGGACGCCGGCCAGGTCAAGTGGGCCGAGAATGCCCAGGTCGGTTATTCGGCCCAGGACAATTCCACAGAGTTCGAGCACGAACTGAGTCTGTTCGACTGGATCACCCAGTGGCAGCCCAAGGGTGCGGATGAGCAGACCCTGCGGGCCACCCTGGGCAGGATGTTGTTCTCCCGGGACGAAAGTGAAAAGTCAGTGAAAGTAGTCTCAGGTGGTGAACAACGCCGCCTGATGTTCGGCAAGCTGATACTGCAAAAGCCCAATGTCCTGGTCATGGACGAACCGACTAACCACCTGGACATGGAATCCATCGAGGCGCTGAACCTGGCACTGGAGAACTACCCCGGTACGCTGATCTTTATCAGTCATGATCGGGACTTCGTCTCCACGCTGGCGACCCGCATC
>JAPHSC010000429.1 GCA_026193125.1 Gammaproteobacteria bacterium | reverse complement strand
CGATCAATCAAGATCAATTTCGTGTGCAGTGTCAGTGCTTCCGGGCCCTCACCGTCATCCTTCAGCGCGTGGGCCGCATTGGCCCTGACCTCGTAGAGTTCGCCGCCGGCATTTATCACGTCCTTGCGGTATTTCGCGTAGCCGCTGTGTACGGGCACGTGATTGTTTGATGCGAGGGAGTTCGTGAGTATGACTACTCTGAGTCCCTTGTCTGTCAAATTTTGCAATAGCCGCACCCCGGAATCGCCCGGTACGTAATAAGGGGATATGAATATCAGCTCGCTTTCGGCACTGAGAATTACTTCCCTCAGGTCTCTCGCGAGCTGCATATGCTCCTCGCTTATCTCATTGATCAATTTGTCAGGCCGATCCGAAAGAACGCGGGCCTGTGCCGGGAATAGTTGTTCGCGGCCGGCGAAAATATCTTGAAGTAGCTGACTATTCAAGGCGCGTGCATAGATGGTGTCATAGACATCATCCAGTTCCTCGGCCACCTCCGCACGGACGTTTTCCAGAGACTCGTTTTGCTTGCTTGATGCAACATAGTCTATCGGTATCGCGTGCGAGTGATTCCAGAATTCGTTAAAAGAGTCAGATATTTCATTTACCACGGGTCCGACTGCGAGCACATCGAAATCGGCAAACACATAGGCATCCTTGAGCTCAAAATATTCGTCCGCTATGTTTCTTCCGCCCACCACGCTTGCCTGGTTATCCGCCGTGAAGGACTTGTTGTGCATGCGTCTGTTGGCCTGCTTGAAGCTGGTCAGGAAATTCAGTCCGGAATTGCCGCTCCTGGAAATCGGATTGAACAGCCGTACTTCGATATTCGGGTGTTGGTTCATCAGCAGGAAATCGCGATCCGGCGCGGTGGTAAAGACATCGTCCAGCAGAAAGCGGACCCGGACCCCGCGATCTGCGGCTTTGAGGAGCGCGTTTGTGAACACCGCGCCAGCGGTGTCCTCCTTCATCAGGAAATATTGCAGGTCCAGGCTTTTTTCCGCCATCTCGGCAAGTGCCAGCCGCATGCCCAAGGCATCCATGCCCCGTCCCAGCGGATATATTCCGGACAAGCCGGTATTGGCCTGTGTCCAGAGTGCTATATCTCGACCAAGCAAAGTGTCCGCTGTGTCGACAATAACCGCACTGGTCGGTTTCGGCTGGTCGAAGGGAACCGTCGCGCAGGCGGCAATGATTGCGATCACGCCCAGGACCGCCCAGAACACGCTTATTCGAATTTTTTTCACCACATGCACGTCTCCGTCGAGCCGGATACCGTTGCGTTCATGCGGCGCTGGTGCTCGACCGAATGCGCGAGGATGATCGCCGCATGTATGAGCAACAAATTGTCGCCCCCTGCAAATATGCCTGCTCTAGTACCTGCCGGTAACAACTGCATGCCCGTGGCCCGCGACCCCTGGCTGTCACAGCTGTTCAATCCAGTCGTACAGCGCCTGGGTGATTTCCCGGGGCGAGTCCTCCTGTATGAAATGGCTGCCCCTGACGGTAACCTCCTGCTGGTTGGGCCAGCCGCGGCAGTACTCGCGCAAGCCGCCAACCAGTATGGCTCCCGGCTCGGCGTTTATAAACAGCTTGGGGACATCGCAGGTGGCCAGCCAGTCGGCGTAGTCCGAAGCAATCTGCGTCACATCGGCTGGCTCACCGTCCAGGGGTATCTGGCGCGGCCAGCTTAGCGTGGGACGGCGATCCTCTCCAGGGCTGATGAACGGTTTGCGGTATACCGCCATCTCCTCCTCGGAAAGGCCACGGAGCACCGACCCCGGCAGGACCCGTTCCACGAATACATTTTTCTCCAGCACCATGTGTTCACCCGCCCCGGAACGAAAGCCCTGGAACAGTGGACGTATGGCCCCTGGCCACTCGGTCCAGTTGGCGGGACGCACCAGGGCCTCCATATAAGCAATGCCCTTGATCGCGTCACGGTGGCGGTTGGCCCAGTCAAACCCCAGCGCCGAGCCCCAATCGTGCAGCACCAGCGTGACATCGCGCTCTACTTCCAGGGCCTGGAGCAATTCATCCAGGTAGTGCCGGTGTTCAACGAACCGATAGCTTCCAGGACCGCTGTTCGGCAGTTTTTCGGAATCACCCATGCCAATCAGGTCCGGCGCTATGCATCGGCCTGATTCAGCCAGCCCGGGCAAAATATTTCGCCAAAGATAGGAGGAAGTGGGATTGCCGTGCAGAAAGACTATGGGATCTCCCTGGCCCATTTCCGTATAGGCCATTTTCAGACCCCGTACCTGGGCGTATTGCTTTGGTAGCTCGCTGGTGTTGAACATATCGAATCCACTGTCTTGAGTATTTGCAAGCCAACCATAAACGACCCGGGCACCGGGCTGCCAGTAGCGGATGGTGTGTCCCGGAGTTTTTCACAGGTTTTTGTGCGAGGCGTGCGTGGAGGTAATCGCGATTGTCGAAGCAATGATGGCCCTGCGCGTGGAATTGCGAAGCTAGCCCATCGCTTGCGGTAGTAATCCCCCACACATCGCGCAGTTTGCTTACGGCAAGTGCCTAGAGACACCCTGCTGCGCGGACACACAGAATAGATTTTGGGGCGCGCGGACATTGAAAGGATACCGTTATGACTATCGGAGAGATCTGCAACCGTGGTGTTGTTGTCGTTGACAGGTCGGAGTCCATCAGGGTTGCAGCAACCCTGATGCGTGAGCACCACGTGGGAACAGTGGTGGTGGTCGAGGGCGACGAGGGGCTGTGGAAGCCGGTTGGTATTGTGACCGACAGGGACCTGGTGCTTGAGGTGCTGGCCGAGGAGGTACCGGCCGTTAAACTCCGTATTGGCGACCTCACAGGCAGTCGCTTGTTAAGCCTGCCGGAGGACGGCAGTGTCAGCGATGCCATTAAGGCCATGCGTGATCGCGGTGTCCGAAGGGCGCCGGTGGTGGACAGAGACGGATTCCTGATGGGAATCCTGGCAGTGGACGATATTATTGACCTGGTATCGGAACAGTTGTCAGACATTGTTGGCGTCATGATTCGCGGTCAGAAGGTGGAGCAGCAGCGGGCGGCCTGATCGTCCAGCTTCGCCTGCCGATCACCTGCTCAGGTCCACTCCCGGTTTGCCGGGGGTGGCGAGGGGTGGACGGACACAATTGCCAGGGACTCCCGAGGCAGTACCCCGACGTGCAAATCCCCTTGCTATCCAACGTCTGTGTCTGCGGCAGACCGGCGAACTAGACCCGCAGACGCCGCCACAGCGCACGCGAGACAATGCGCGCCTTGTTACGCAGGTCGAAGCGTTTCAGATTGGTCTTGACCGTGCCCTCGGTGAACCGGGTAGCCTTGCTGTAGTCGATGCGCACATCCACCAGTACCGGACCCAGTCGGCCTTGCTCCAGGGCTGAACTGATTCCAGCCACCACCTCGTCATTATTACCGATGCGCAGGAATGCGCAGCCGGTTGCCTTGGCCAGGGCTTCGTAGTCGAGACTGGGAACGACAGTGCACGTCTTGCGGTTATAGGGGATTTGCTGGGCTTGCGCGATTTGTGACAGTTCTCCGTCGTTGAACACCAGGATTACAAGCCCAAGCTTGCGTGAGCTGGCGGTCAATAACTCCATTGCGGACATCAGGAATGCCCCATCGCCGACTATACCTATTACCTGGCGGTCCGGGTTGACCAGCTTGGCCGCAACGCTCGCGGGCACGCAGTAGCCCATACAATTGAAATCAGTTGGCGAAATGAACACTCCCTGTGCGGGAACTTTCAGCAACTCGGCCGCAAGGAAGGTGTGGTTGCCATCATCGCAGGCGATGATGGCATCTTGATCAAGCTGTCGATTTATTTCCTCAAACAAAACCACCGGGTTTACCAAGCCCTTGCTGTCGTGCTTCATCCACTCGTCGACATAGGCCTGCTTACCCGCAGCGATGGACTTGGCCAGCTGACGGTAGTCTCTCGGGCTGTCCAGCAGGCGTTCCAGTTCCGCCTGCAGTTGTGTGAGTACTTCCCTGGCGTCGCCCTCGATGGTCAGCGCGGCCGGGTAATTCACGTTGAACACATTCGGATTGATGTCTACATGTATCAGATTTGAAGGTGGTTGCATGCCATAGCTGCCGGTACATATTTCAGCGAAGCGCGTGCCCACGGCCAACATGCAATCGCAGCTCGCAAAGGCTTTTTGCGCCCCCGGGACCGAGGAAGGTCCCGTGCCCATGCCGGTATGCAGGGGGTGGGTACCGGGCAGGGTGGACAGACCCTGCAGGGTGGTGGCCACAGGGGCACCCAGTAGTTCAGCGATCCTTGCGACCTGGTCCTTTGCATGGCGGCAACCCCAGCCGACAAATAGGCCGGGGTGCTTGGCTTCCAGCAGACGCTGGGCGGCCAACTTGATCTGGGCAGTGTCGCTGGCCTCGCGCTGGCTGGGCTGATATGCAGGCAGTTCGTCCACTTCGCCTGTCAGCAGCTGCAGGTTGGCTGGAATCTCGATATACACGGGGCCTGGTTCATCACTGGTGGCGATACGATAGGCCTCGTACACGGTAGGTATAACGTCCTTGTGCCGCTGGACCCTGAAAGTTGCCTTGGTAATGGGGGCGAGCAGGGCCTGCTGGTCGACATCGTGCAACTGGTAACGCTTGTCCAGGTCAGTGCGTACGCCGCCGCTGATTACCAGCATGGGGATACCGTCGAGAAAGGCTTCCCCAATGCCGCTGCTGGCATGTGTGATACCGGCGGCAGGAACGACAACCAGGGTGCCAACGTGGTCGGAGCATCGACTGACTGCGTCGGCCATGAAGCTGCCGCACATTTCGTGGGTGACCAGTATGGGTTCTATGCTTTGAGAGGAGGCAAGCTCATCGTAAATTTCGATGTTGTGAACACCGGGAATCCCGAAAGTGAAGCGAACGCCAACCTGCTCCAGGGCGTGGCGAAGTAGCGATGCAGCCGTCTTTTTCACAGTAAAGTCTTCCTTTGCAGCCCTTGCCGAACGCGGGAAACCTGGGCTTGAACCTGTCCCCGCAGAGATTATGGTATGAGGTAGTCCTCGGCCGACTATCCCTTATGGTGACTGAAACTTGCAAATAATGCGCCGTCCACGAGGCGCTTGAAGTTTTCGCAGTCCACCCTGACCAGGGTTTCATGATCACCGGCCTCGAAAAAGACCTCGGGAAGCTCGCAAAGAGAATGCTCCACCACCGTGGTAAGACCATACGCCCTTCCAATCGCGGGTATGGCCCCTACTTCACAGTCAGGAAACAGTCGTGCGATTTCGGCCTCGGCGGCCATGATCATTGGGCGTCGGATTTTCTGGTTGAGTGTACCGGTCTCCAGGGCGTGGGTGGCAGGCACCACCGCCAGCAAATAGCCCCGGTTGTCCTTGAGCAAGATAGCCTTCGCCAGGCGTTCACCCGAGACATGGGCTGCCTCTGCAGTGGTGTCGCTGGTTTCGGAATGAGCGTGATGGACGGTCGAATACTCGAGCTTCTCGCGCGTAAGTAAATCGGCGATGCGTTTCGACACGGCCACTAAAACACTCCCGGTTGAGCCAAGGAAAACTTCAGCAAAGGATGGCTTAGCAGGCGATAGCCGGGGAATCGTGGATCATACGGACGAAACCAGCGCTTATGGAGAGTCACAACCGTTGGCCGGATTCCACCAATCTGCCGACTAATTTGAGCGCAGGTCCGGGACCCGGCCCCCAAGCCAGAATGGGACTATTCGAAGCTGGATTGCAGCGAATCAGCCAGGGCCCTGGCTTGTTCCACCTGGGCCTTGGTCATGTCGCGTTCCAGATTGTCACGTACACCGCGTTTATTGGCCCCGTTGCCGATGGCCAGCGTGAGCCAGGCATAGGCTGCGATCACGTCCTTGTCCACCCCGTTGCCGTTGAGATACATCTCGGACAAGCGAAACTGAGAGTTTGCGTCACTCTTTTCGCCAGCCACCAGGAACCACTTAAAGGCTTCGGCATAATCGACGGCTGTCCCTTCGCCCTTGTAATAGATGCGACCCAGCGTGTAGCTGGCATGGGCGTCGCCGTTCTCTGCTGCCATGCGAAACCACTTCATGGCCTCGTTGGTGTCCTGCTCTACGCCGTCTCCATCCAGGTACTTGAAACCGAGCAGGCACTGCGCGCTACCAATGCCGTCATTGGCCATGTCCAGCAGTTCTTCAACTGACTGGGCGCCGGCGGGGCCGGTGAACAGCAACAGTGAGATCAAGATGAGTGCGCAGTTAACCGTCCTTCGCATTTCTGCTCTCCATGCCCTGATGGTACAAGTGGATTTTCCCGGTGGCCTTTAGCGGTGCCTATCGTGGATATCCGTCATCCTATGCGTAGTTGCGGGGGTAGAAGGGTGGAGCGTCAGATCGTCTTCGGGTCGGGATACAGAATTGGATGGGGGACCTTTTTTACTGCCAAGTAATGCCGCCTGGCGGCTAGAATATGGTCTGCACGGGCTATGCAGGGTATGACTCCGGGCTGGCATCCGCCTCGGCATGGCGGTCCTCCAGGTCTGGTATGTTAGGGTTCTTGGACGAGAAAATTCCTTTCTGGGGAGGAGTAATGAGGCGGAAAGTATTGTGCGCGGGGATACTCGCACTGACGGCTCTGTTCGGCATGGCGCATACGGCTGAGAGCGTTGAGGCGGTCAATCCTGAATGGGTTGTTGAGCGTCCCGGCGCGGCGGGCGGGGCCACCCAGGTCAAAATTGGTGTCTACCTGATGGATATCGATGAAATCGATGATGTCCGGCAACGGTTTTCCGTAGACATGTTCCTGAGAGTCTCCTGGCATGATCCGCGCCTGGCGTTACCGGAAGGGGCGCGATCTACTCAGTACCGAGTATTTCCCCTGGATGATATCTGGTCACCGAAAGGGTTAGTCGTGAATGACCGGGGGTTGAATCCCCAGTTGCAGCGGGTGGCCCGGGTCGATGCCCTGGGTAACGTTGTATACAGGATGCGATTCTACGGCGAGTTGCTGGCAGATATGAATCTGAAGGAATTTCCATTCGACAGCCAGATCTTGCCGATTCAATTCGTTTCTTACGAATTTCGACCCGACGAATTACAGTTCGTGCTTGATGGGGACGTTGATGACTGGGTCAAGCCCTTCAGCGTCGAGGGGTGGAAGTTCAAGATACTTGAACCCGAGTTTCACGACTTCAGCGTGCCGGCGGCCGGCATCGCCTTGCCCCAGTTCACCTTCCGGGTGCAGGCGCAACGCAATTCTCAGTACTATTTTTTGACCATGTTTTTGCCCATGACGCTGATTGTCCTCATGGCCTGGTCTGCGTTCTGGTTACAGCCCAATCTTTTTCCATCGCGCATCGCCATATCGACAGCCACGATTTTCTCGCTGCTCGCGTTTGGATTCAGCATACGTATGAACCTTCCGCGTATCTCGTACATGACCCGTGCGGATCTGTTTGTGAGTGGATGCATGCTGTTGGTTTTCCTGGCGCTAGCCGTGACTGTCATCGTGAGCCGTTGGGCGAATTCCGAGCGCATGACCGAAGCACGGCGGCTTAACGCCGCCGCCCGCTGGGTCTACCTTGGATTGTTCGCGCTGGTCTGGCTTCGCATCCTGGTGTCCTGATCAACGAGCCGAATAAAGGCAGGAGCAGTGGACGCCCACTATCGAAATCAGAATCGGCCCGTTCGTATTACCGGGCAAAATGCCGAGAAACGCGGATTGGTTTTCGACCTTTGGCGATGGTGACGCGACTCCATGTTGGGGCGCGGAAAAACGGCACCAGGATCGCTTTGGCCGCGCCTGCCGGTCAGTAGTCGAATACGTGCTCAAGT
>JAPHSC010000035.1 GCA_026193125.1 Gammaproteobacteria bacterium | reverse complement strand
TCAGATTGCCCCGTTCGCCTGTCCTTGCAAGGACTTCCTGGGCTAATGCCGGCTTTGCAGCCGGGTAGGCCGGGCGTATGATCCTGCTACGGAATGCAGAGTTTTTCAGGCATGGACGCAGGCCACGCGGGGTAAATTCATGGAAACGCTTCAGATCAGCAACGACAAGAGCGGAAAGTTGTGGAAACTCTCCAACAGGCTCGGCAATCTTCTGGTTGACGGCTTTCATTACGTGGCGTTGTTTGCAATTGGCGCGGCCATAGTCTGGTCGGCGGTGTTTGCGTTCATTGAGATGACCGAAAAAGGTCACGTAGCCATTGACGATATACTGGTTTTGTTTATCTATCTTGAATTTGGCGCGATGGTGGGTATTTATTTCAAGACCAATCATATGCCGGTCCGCTTCCTGGTATACGTGGCAATGACCGCCTTGACCCGCATGTTGATCGCAGATATGCCGGTCGATCATAAGCCGGGTATAGGTATTGTTTACATTACCGGTTCGATTCTTCTCCTGGCGGTGGCGAACCTGGTGGTTAGATACAGCTCCGCAAAGTACCCCGGCGCGGGGCCAGCTGCTGAGGAGGCTGCGCGGGGGCGAGCGGATTCAAAGTAATTCGCGATAGCTGGTCAAGAACGGCAGTTACGTTGCCCCAGAACAGTATTCATGGTCCAGAGTCGTTGCATACTGGGCCGACGTCGAAAGATTTGGAGAGGTCACTTATGAATGTGCATGAAAAAATCAGTTACCTTGAATTTCCGTCAAGGGACATCGCTGTAACCAAGACATTTTTCAGCTCGGTATTCGGTTGGTCGTTTGTCGACTACGGTCCGGACTATATATCGTTTTCAAATGAAGGTCTGAAAGGTGGCTTTTACAAATCGGATTTGGCTGCGTCAACCGAGCAGGGGAGCGTCCTGGTGGTTTTTTACAGCAAGACGCTTGAGAAAACACTGGTAAAAATCCAGGCGGCGGGAGGCTCTGTCGTCAAGCCCATATTTCCTTTTCCCGGCGGCCGCCGGTTTCATTTTGCCGATCCCAATGGCAACGAGTATGCAGTCTGGTCGGATGTATAAGCAGCTGGCAAGCGATGGCCCGGTAACTCAAAACCAGCCGCCGGGTGCCGCTGGGCGTTGAACACACCGACTGTTAACTGGCCGGAGAAGTACCATCCGAACGCAACACCGGTACATGTGCAGAATGAGCTGCACGTTGCAGCACCGGCTGAGACTGTCTGGGCCTGGCTGATACGGGCGCCGGCCTGGCCAGACTGGTATCCCAACGCGCACAATGTTCGCATACACAGCGAGCCATTCGACCGCTTGGGCCTGGATACGCAATTCACCTGGCGGACCTTCGGTGTATCCATCCGCTCAACCGTACGAGAGTTCGTTCCGTATGAACGACTGGCCTGGGACGCGTCAGGCACCGGGGTGGATGCCTATCACGCCTGGCTCATTAGCGCTGCCGAGGGCGGTTGCCATGTACTCACTGAAGAAACCCAATACGGTTGGGCGGCCCGACTGGGCGGCCTGTTGTTTCCCAACCGTATGTCGCGCTTCCATCAAATCTGGCTTGAGCGGCTGGCGCTAATGGCCCGAACGGGCTCACCGTCGTCGTAGATCGGCCAGGCCCTGGCTCCGGGGCGATGTCTTCGCACACCCTCCAATGCGCTCAGTTTTTGCCGCGAAATGCAAGGTATTGAAAACCACGTTATCGGACCCACATCTTCAGGGCAGGGTTTGCGTAGGTGTCCTCGACCCACGCGCGGTCTTTGCCCTGGATCAGGCATATGCCATTGGAATAAAAAACTTTAGGGATTTATGTATGTCAATTTTGTACTCGAAAGCGATTCTTGGTTCCCTGGAATTGCAGAATCACCTGGTCATGGCGCCCCTGACGCGCAGTCGTGCCATCGACAATATCCCCAATGCATTGATGGCTGAGTACTACGCCCAGCGCGCCACGGCGGGTCTTATCATCACCGAGGGTACATCACCGTCACCGAATGGGCTGGGTTACCCGCGTATTCCAGGTCTGTTCTCCCCTGCCCAGGTCGAGGGCTGGAAGGCTATCACGACCGCGACCCATGCAAAGGGGGCGAAAATATTTGCCCAGCTCATGCATTGCGGGCGGATTACGCATTCCCTGAATTTGCCGGCCGGGGCCCGCGCGCTGGCCCCTTCTGCGGTGGCGGCAGCCGGTCAAATGTTTACCGATGCCGAGGGTATGCAGTCACATCCTGTGCCCGAGGCAATGAGCCTGGCGGATATCAGATCCACGATTGCCGAGTATGTTGTGGCGGCAAAGAATGCCATCGAGGCCGGATTCGACGGTGTGGAATTACATGCCGCGAACGGTTATTTGCTTGAGCAATTCATTCGGCCCTCCAGTAACAAGCGTACTGACACCTACGGGGGCACGATAGAGAATCGCGCCCGTTTTGTGTTGGAGGTCGCCGCTGCAGTAAGCGCCGCCATTGGCAAGGACAAGGTGGGTATCAGGCTTTCGCCCTATGGCGTATTTAACGACATGCCCTTGTACGATGCCATGGAGGCTGATTACACCTACCTGGCGGAGCGGCTCAATGCCCTCGGTCTGGTCTATGTGCACCTGGTGGATCATTCGTCCGCGGGCGCACCCCCGGTGCCTGACTCAATCAAGACCACCTTCCGCAAGCTGTTCAAGCGCAGCCTGATTCTTTCGGGCGGCTATGATGCCAAGCGCGCCGAAGCTGACCTGTTCGCGGGCAAATGTGACCTGGTGGCGGTGGGCAAGCCTTTCCTGGCCAATCCGGACCTGGTTGCCAGGTGGAAAGCAGGTGCCGGGGAAAACGCGCCGGATATGGATACCTTCTACACGCCGGGACCCAAGGGTTACACTGACTACCCGACTCTGAAAAAGTAGTTCGCGAAGGCGTGGATTTGGCCGGTTGCGCTCACAAAATCGCCGGGCCGTGGAGCTCGACGTGAGTTGATGGGGATATAGAGAGGATGCTTGTGATGGACTGTATGCAAGCGCGTATTTGTCTGGCACGGTGCCAATACCGGAATCCAGGCCCTTTGGTTGTGATTGTGAAATAAAGGCGTGACTTGATGAGAGAAGTCGAACTGTCTCGCGAACCGGTGGAACTATACAAAATTCTGAAGTTCGAAGGCTTGGTAAGCAGCGGCGGGGAGGCCAAGTCGGTAATTGGCGCCGGCCAGGTGCGGGTCAATGGAGCGGTGGAACTGCGCAAGCGCAAGAAAATCGAGTCAGGAGATGTTATTGAATTTGCGGGAGAGCAATTCCGCGTTCGACTGGCATGATCTGTGGTGTCAATAGGCGCCCTGCTATAGTTTTGGTATATGGTGCCCTGGTGGGACTTGAATAACCCTGGAATCGGGAGATAAGACAATGCCTTGGTGGGGATGGATTATTTTTGGCGCCATATTGTTTGGCTCTGAACTCATGATTGTGGATGCCGCGTTTTACCTCGTGTTTATCGGTATTGCAGCGCTGATAACCGGACTGGTTGGCTTGCTGGGTATCGGGCTTGAGCCCTGGTTCCAGTGGATACTGTTTGCGGTCCTGTCGCTGTCGTCGATGGTGTTGTTTCGCGAGCGACTGTACAAAAAAATCAGGCTTGGCAACCAGGAATACGCCAGTGGCCCGGCAGGCGAAATCATTCGGCTGCAAGTGGACTTGCCGCCTGGTGAAAGCGGTCGTCTGAACTACCGTGGCACTACCTGGACGGTATTGAACAATGGTTCTGAGTTGATTGAGAAAGACAAAGACGTGCGTATCGACAAGGTAAGTGGCCTAACCCTGATTGTGGGTAAGAAACAGTAAAATAACACGCCCTGGAGTAGCTTGTGATGTTTGAAAATGTAGCCTTCTTCGTTGCAGTAGTGATAGCGGTCATCGCCGTTATCGTGCTGGCCAAGACCGCGGTAATCGTGCCCCAGCAAAGCGCTTATGTGATCGAAAGCCTGGGTAAATATAGTCGCACTTTGCGTGCCGGGTTTCACATCCTGATTCCGTTTATCGAAGTGGCCTCTTACAAGCACAGCTTGAAAGAGCTGGCGATCGATATTGCGGAGCAAATATGCATTACCAAGGACAATGTGCAGGTTGGCGTGGACGGTGTGTTGTATCTGCAGGTACTGGACCCGGAGCGCGCATCCTATGGCATCACCGACTACATCTTTGCTATCTCCCAGCTTTGTCAAACCACCCTGCGTAGCGAGATTGGCAAGATAGACCTGGATCGGACTTTCGAAGAGCGCGGTGCGATAAACAGCAATGTGGTCTCCGAGCTGGACAAGGCGTCGGACCCCTGGGGGGTCAAGGTGTTGCGCTACGAGATCAAGAACATCAATCCGCCACGAGACGTGTTGAGCGCGATGGAAAAGCAGATGCGTGCTGAAAGGGAAAAGCGGGCCGTGGTGCTGACTTCCGAAGGCGAAAGGGATGCCCGGATCAATGAAGCCGAGGGCCAGAAGCAGCGCGTGATCAAGGAGTCCGAGGCCGTCAAGCAGCAGCAGATCAATGAGGCTGAGGGCCAGGCGGCCGCCATCCTGGCGGTGGCGACCGCGACCGCGGAAGGTTTGCGCCAGGTGGCCAGCGCCCTGAACACCGAAGGCGGTGAAGCGGCCATGAAATTGCGCATTGCAGAAGAATACGTTGAGCAGTTCGGGAAGCTGGCCAAGGCCGCCAATACGCTGGTGGTGCCGGCCAACCTGGGCGATATTTCATCAATGATTGCCCTGGCTACCAGCATCGTGAAGAGTGATGGACCGAAAGCGGCGGTGAAATAGAAATGGCTGGCAGCCGGGTCGTCTCCTAGCCAGGGGCGCCCACTCGGCCTGGCAATCAGGCGAGTACTGGCATCGGTAACAGGGGTGATCCGCATGGATCACCCTTTTTTCTGTCCGGCGTGGACAGGCCTGGCCTGACGGTGTTGTCGACAATCGGCCTGTGAGATCATGTGCCTGTTCGATGTCTGACGAATGTTGCAGAGAGCCCGCCTATGAATCGTTCCGCCCTGTTGTTGCTTGCCCTGATGGGCTTTTCCTGCCCGGTCCTTGCACAGGAACATACACTCGATCCCTCACCAGACACCGCCGAAGCCGGTTCGGTCGAGGCGATTGCGAAGTTTACTACTGAGCCCCGCTTTCTGAGTCCCTGGGTGGCCTATGTCCCTGCATCGGAGAACGTACCATCTCCGAGCCGTTTCCTTGGGCATGTCGTAGGCGCGGCAGGGGAATTGACCCACTCGGCAACAATTGTCGAGTACGTGCGCAAGCTAGCGGCAAGCTCACCACGAGTACATGTGGAAACGCTGGGTGTGTCTGAGGAGGGCAGGGATATCGTGCTGGTGGCGATCGCCGATGAGGATGGAATTCGCGCTCTCGACAAGCTCAAGGCCGCTTCCGCCGCCCTGGCCGATCCGCGTCAAACGAGTCCGGATATGGCGGAGAAGATTATCGCCACGGCCCGTCCGGCCTACTACTTCAACTGCAACTTGCACGCGGACGAGACTGGCAGTGGCGAGATGTGTATGGAGCTGGTGTACAGGCTCGCCGTCTCAGAGCAGCCGATGATCAAGGCCATACGCGAGAACGTGCTGGTGCTGGTCAATCCTGTATCCGAACCGGATGGGCGGGATAAGGTGACCGACTGGTTTTACCTGTACCTGAAGGGCAAGACTGATTTTGATGCCCTGCCACGTCAAAGCCCGCCGTACTGGAGCCACTATGCTTTCGTTGACATCAACCGGGATGCGCACCAGAAAAACTTTGCCGCGACCCGGGCGGTGAGCAAAATGTTTTTCGACTATCACCCGGTGGTCGTGCATGACCTGCATGAAGCGATTTCGCTGATGCTGAGCTGGAACGGCACAGGTCCCTACAACCCGCATATTGACCCCATCGTGACCTCGCGCTGGCTGGAAATGAGCTTCCACGAGATGACCACCATGAACGCCATGGGTATGCCCGGCGTGTGGACCTGGAACTTCGGTGACGGATTCGGACACCATTACCTGGATTCGGTAGCCATCAATCACAACGCCATCGGGCGTGGTTACGAGACTTTTGGTAATGCCACAGCTGAGACGGTCACGCGGCACGCCGACGACGATAGCCTGACCCGCGAGTGGTACCGGCCCTGGCCGCCCGAGCCCACCTTCAGTTGGTCCATGCGCGATAACGTGAACTACCAGCAAACCGGCGCCCTGGCTATCCTGGATTGGTCAGCCAGGCACGCCAAGGAAATGCTGAGGGACTTTTATAAGACCGGCTATAACTCCTGGCGCAAGGGTGTCGAGCTGGCGCCCTATGCCTACGTGATCCCTGCCGGTCAAGCTGACCGTTTGCGTGTGGTTCAGATGATAAATCGGCTACGAGGCCAGCGGATCGAGGTTGGAGTCCTTGCCGCTGACCTGTCAGTCGATGAGGGGAACTTTCACCAGGGTGATTACATCGTAAAGCTGGATCAGCCCTACCGGAACTACGCCCTGGATGTGCTGGAACCACAGGGCTTCCCGGCCGACTACGAGGCACTGCCCTATGACGATGTGTCCTGGGCCTACCCGGTAGGTTTTGATGTGCAGGCGGTGCGTATCGAGGATGTACGTGTCAAAGACGCCTCCAGCAAGCTGCTGACGGCTGATGCGACGGCCAGTGGGACGGTTCGTGGTGAGGGCCCCATCTACTTGTTACGGGAGCAGGGCCAGGAAGCACTGCTTGCGGCGCGTTTCCGCTTGAAAGCTTTCAAGATAGAGGTGGCGGAACAATCCTTCACCAACGGAAAAGTGGATTATCCCCCCGGATCATGGATCATCTCCGATCCCGGTCAGGCGCAGGCCGGGGAGCTGCATCGAGTGATCGTCGCTCTTGGCGGCGAGCTGGCACTGGATTTTCAGTCGACCCGAAAAGCCCCCCAGGTGGCCATGCACGAGGCGCGTC
>JAPHSC010000309.1 GCA_026193125.1 Gammaproteobacteria bacterium | reverse complement strand
TTTGCAGAGAGGCCCAGACCAGTCCGATGCCGAAGACATAGGTTCCACGCGAACGGCTCTTCGTTGCGTAGCGCTTGAATACGACGTCGTTGCCACCGGCGCAGAGCATGCTGAGCAAAGCGAAAAATACAGTGCTGGAAATCATGTCGTGATCATTCCTCACGGTAACCGGCTAAATCAAGAGAAAAGACCTTCTGAATGCCGCCAGTCGTTCGGTCTGCGCCCGGGTGGGCATGCAAACTTGCCGCATATTCATAGCATCAATGAGCATCCTGGAGTGAATTTGTTACTTTTCGCCACGCTCGGAACTGCCACGCTGGACCTGTGGCGAAGTTTGGCCAAAAATGGACTTGCACAAAAATTCACTTCAGAGAATGGAAAAATGTATGAGCGAACTGCCGATTATCGCCGCCAAGTCACCTGTCGCCGTCGAACTGGTAAAAGGTCAAACCTATCACTGGTGTCGTTGCGGACGCTCCGACAATCAACCGTTCTGCGACGGGTCTCACGCCGGGACGGATATTCGTCCCCTGGCATTTGTTGCTGAGACCGGCGGTTCGGCACATTTGTGCCGGTGCAAAACCAGCGCCAGCCCACCTTACTGCGATGGCAGTCACATTAAGCTGACGAAATTCAACCCCGGAGATCTTGTACCCGACCTGGACCACGACGCTGCGCCCACCGCCACGCCTACAGCGGAGGAACCGACGGTGGCGAGGATTCATGCGCTGGCGCGAGAGGGCCTCGCCAGGGTTGGCCACCATGGCGAGATGGGCGCGATGGGTGTGCCGCGAAAAGACCTGCCCCATTGGGATGACATCCAGATACTCACTGCGCAATTTGCAAAAAAGCCGCTGATGGATGAGGTACCGGTTGCTACGCAACTTGTCATCGGTCCTCGAGCCCGCAAGCCGCTGGTGCTGAAGATTCCACTGTTCGTATCTGACATGAGTTTCGGCTCCTTGTCCGAGGAAGCGAAGATCGCACTGTCCCGGGGCGCCGAAATGGCAGGTACCGGAATATGTTCCGGTGAAGGAGGTTCCCTGCGTGAGGAGCGCGAGGCCAACAGCCGGTATTTCTATGAACTGGCGTCCGCCAAGTTCGGCTGGTCGCTGGATTTGCTGAATGAGGTGCAGGCATTCCATTTCAAAGGCGGGCAGGGCGCCAAGACCGGCACGGGTGGGCACTTGCCCGGCGCCAAGGTCACCCAGAAGATAGCGGAAACCCGCGGGCTCAAGCCCGGCCAGGACGCCATATCGCCGCCGACCTTCGACACACCGAGGACCGTGCAGGAGTTCCGCGCCTTGGCAGATGAAGTACGCGAGCGTACTGGTGGAATCCCGATAGGCTTCAAGTTATCGGCGAATCACATCGAGGCGGACATCGATTTCGCCCTGGAGTCCGGTGCAGACTACATCATCCTCGATGGTCGCGGTGGCGGTACCGGAGCGGCACCGCTCCTTTTTCGCGATCACATCAGCGTGCCAACCATCCCGGCACTTGCACGCGCCAGGGCACATTTGGACCGCAGCGTAGGGCGGGACGTCAGCCTTATCATCACCGGCGGATTGCGTATGCCCGAGGACTTCATCAAGGCGATGGCGATGGGCGCCGACGGGATAGCCCTTGCCAACTCTGCGATCCAGGCGATTGGCTGTGTTGCGGCAAGAATTTGCAATACCAACAATTGTCCGACGGGGATCGCCACGCAGAAGCCTGAATTACGACGTAGGCTTGATGTTGCGACCGGGGCAACGCGGCTAGCGACGTTTCTGGATGCCTCGACCCAGTTGATGCAGGTCATGGCCCGGGCCTGTGGTCATAGCCAACTGTCCGAGTTTTGCATGGCTGATTTGACCACCTGGAAACGCGAAATGGCCGAGTTGACCGGCATCGCATTTGGCGGTTCCAGGGAAGACCCCGGCTGACCGAGAAGCAACAAAAAGGGCGCAGGTTTTGCCTGCGCCCTTTTCTGCTCTGTCCGGGTTCCGGCCTAGAGGTCGAACTTGATGCCCTGTGCCAGGGGAAGTTCCTTGCCCCAGTTGATGGTGCAGGTCTGGCGACGCATGTAGGCCTTCCAGGCATCTGAACCTGACTCGCGACCACCGCCAGTTTCCTTCTCACCGCCAAAGGCGCCGCCGACTTCCGCACCGGAGGTCCCGATGTTTACATTGGCAATACCGCAGTCACTGCCAGCTGCAGACAGGAAACGCTCCGCATGTTGCACGTTGTCGGTGAAAATCGCCGAAGACAAACCCTGGGGCACGGCGTTGTGCAGGGCAATCGCCTCGTCCAGATCGGCATAGGGGATCAGGTAGACGATAGGTGCGAATGTCTCGGATTGAACAATGTCCCAGTGGTTCTGTGCAATTGCGATGGTTGGCTCAACGAAAAAGCCTTCGCCGTCCTTGCGTTTGCCGCCCACAAGAATCTCGCCACCAGCCTCTTTGACGGCTTCGACCGCGTCCAGGTAGGCCTTTACCGAGAGTTCATTCACCAGCGGACCCATCAGGGTGCCTTCCTCGAGAGGATCGCCGATGCGCACCTGCTTGTAAGCGGCGACCAGCTTGGCCTTCAACTCATCAAAACGTGACTTGTGCACCAGTACCCGGCGCGTGCTGGTGCAACGCTGCCCGGCAGTACCTACGGCACCAAATGCGATGGCTGGTACGGCGAGTTTCATGTTGGCGAACTCATCCACGATGATTGCGTTATTGCCACCCAGCTCGAGAATGACCTTGCCCATGCGAGCGGCCATGTTGCCGCCTACCAGGCGACCGATGCGGGTTGAACCGGTAAAAGATATCAGGGCGACACGCTCATCCTGCACAAACCCGTCAGCCAGCTTGTGGTGATGGTCAATAAACATCTGGAACACCGGGGGAAAGCCATTTTCCTCGACGACCTTGTTGACGATGTTTTGGACCGCAATGGCGCACAGGGGAGTCTGGTGAGAGGGCTTCCATACGGTTACGTTGCCACACACCGCGGCAATGAACGCGTTCCATGCCCATACTGCTACCGGGAAGTTGAACGCGCTGATCACGCCTACCACGCCCAGCGGTTGCCACTGTTCATACATGCGGTGATCCTGGCGCTCGGAGGGCATTGTCTTGCCGTAGAGCATACGCGACTGACCAACGGCGAAATCTGCGACGTCAATCATCTCCTGAACTTCGCCATCGCCCTCGGCCTTGATCTTGCCCATCTCAAGCGCCACCAGGCTGCCCAGTGCATCCTTGTGTTTGCGTAATTCATCCGCCACCAGGCGCACCAGTTCGCCGCGGCGTGGTGCAGGTACCGTGCGCCATTCGCGCGCGGTCTGCACGGCGGACGTCATGACGTTTTCGTAATCCTCGGTGCTGGCTGCGAAAACATGCCCGATAGTTTTTCCCGTGGCGGGATTAACAGAATCTATAACGCCGGCGCGCTTGTCTCCGGTCCAGCCATGGCTGCCGGACCAGGTGCCTTTGTTCTCATGATTCAGGCCCAGGACTTCATACATCCAGAACTTTTCGATCGCTCGGGCGATGGTCATTGTGTGTTACTCCTGAAATAGTCTTGGTATCTGGAGACCGATTCAGGTCCCCATCGAAGCCCGGCATTATCTCATAATCGCTGCTTTCATGCTTCCTAAGAACGTTCTAACAAGGTAGCATCCACGCCATGTCGAAAATGCACCCAAAAACCCAGTGGCAACCCTCCAGTTGGCAGGGCAAGGTAGCCAGTCAACAGCCCCTCTATCCGGACCAGAACAAGGTAGGGGATGTGCTGCGCCGGCTGGGCAGTTTGCCGCCCCTGGTGACCTCATGGGAGATTGAAAAGCTCAAGGCGGATATCGCCAGGGCGCAAGAGGGCAAGGCGTTCTTGCTACAGGGCGGGGACTGTGCCGAGAACTTTGACGACTGCCAGTCTGACCTCATCGCCATCAAGCTGAAAATCCTCCTGCAAATGAGCGTGGTGATGCTGCACGGTATGAAAAAGCCCATCATTCGCGTGGGTCGAATGGCGGGTCAATATGCCAAGCCACGTTCGGCCGATACTGAGACGCGGGATGGCGTGACCTTGCCGAGTTATCGTGGGGACCTGGTCAATCGTGTCGGCTTCACCCCGGAAGACCGCACTCCCGATCCGGAATTGATGATCAAGGGCTATAGCCTGTCGGCCCTGACCCTGAATTTCGTTCGTGCGCTGGTCGATGGCGGTTTTGCGGATTTGCATCACCCGGAATATTGGGACTTGGATTTCCTGGGTCATTCGCCGCAAAAAGAGGAATACCAGAGGATAGTCGGGTCGATTGGCGATTCTCTGGACTTCCTGGAGACCATCAGCGGGCGCCCCATTCATCAAAGCTCCCACGCCACTTTTTATGCCAGCCACGAGGGTCTGCATTTACCCTACGAGCAGGCCCAGGCACGCTTTATTGAACGACGCCAGCGCTGGTACGACCTGTCCACCCACATGCCCTGGATCGGCATGCGGACGGCCAACATGGATGGGGCCCACGTGGAGTTTTTCCGCGGCATCGCCAATCCGGTCGGTGTAAAGATCGGTCCGGGCATGACCGACGAATGGCTGCAATCCCTGATCTCGCTTCTCAATCCCGATAATGAGCCTGGCCGGCTGGTGCTGATTCATCGGTTTGGGGCCAAGAATATTGCCGAGTTCCTGCCGCGTATGATTCAGGCAGTCAAAGCTACCGGCAGTCCGGTGTTATGGGTCTGTGACCCCATGCATGGGAACACCGAGACCCTGGCTTCGGGGGTCAAGACCCGGCGCTTTGAAAACATCTTGTCCGAATTGCAGGCGGCATTTGCCATTCATGAGGACATGGGCAGTCACCTTGGCGGCGTGCACTTTGAGCTCACTGGCGAAAACGTCACCGAATGCACAGGCGGAGCCAGGGGCCTGGTAGACAGAGACCTGGCTCGGGCTTACAGATCCCAGGTGGACCCGCGACTGAACTATGAGCAGGCTTTGGAGATGGCCTTGCTTATCGCCGGTTGTCGCCAGGTGGGCGGCGCCTAGAACGCGGACCCTCTGCAAACGCCCTGCGAATTTCGTCCTGGCCAAGCTCTCTGTACGCGCCGGGTGACAGGCCGCCCAGACCCAGCGTGCCGATCCGGGTGCGAATCAAACGCAGGGTCGGGAAGCCCACAGCTGCGGTCATTCGCCGGACCTGGCGATTCCGTCCTTCATCAAGTTCCATTTCCAGCCAACTCGTGGGGATGTGCTTGCGTTGCCGTATGGGTGGTTGCCTCGCCCATAGCCAGGCCGGTTCTGTCACAGATTTTGCGCTTAGCGCTGCTGCCGGGCCGTCCTTCAAACTCACACCCTGCACCAGCCGCGCTATGGCCTCGTCGGTCAGTGTGCCTTCGACCTGTGCCAGGTAGGTTTTGCCTACGCCATGGCGTGGATGAGCGATGCGTGTCTTGAGGGGTCCGTCATCGGTGAGTAGCACCAGACCCTCGCTGTCAAAATCCAGCCGACCGGCCGGGTAGACATTCGGCACGTCAAGGTAATCCGCCAGTGTCGGGCGTCCTGCCTCATCTGTGAACTGGCACAGGACATGAAAGGGTTTATTGAATAAAAACAGGCTCATAGAGAACGCTCGGGCAAGACCTGCGACGATGGTAGGGTGCGCCGGCATTTTAGCCTTTCAGGCCTAGTGTTCCTTGATAGTATTGGCATCACAGAGTACCATGGTGCGGTGCAGTAAAAGCCCTTTATCGGGCATTTCCCGAGAGAGTACGCGAGCAGTCGCCGAATAAAAACCCGGAGGATGACGGCATGGCAAAAGGTTGGAAGATTCTTGGCGAGAAGGGCGCCGGATTCGATGAAATCCTGACCGCGGGGGCCATGGACTTCCTCACCGACCTCCACCGTAAGTTCAGCCCGCGAGTGGCCGAGTTATTGGCGGCTCGGGAAGCACGCCAGGCGGCCCTGGACAAGGGCGAAAACCCCGATTTCCTCCCTGACACCCTGAGTATTCGTGAGGGAGACTGGAAGGTCACCAATATTCCTGCGGACCTGCAGGATCGAAGGGTTGAAATCACCGGCCCCACGGACCGGAAGATGATCATCAATGCGCTGAATTCAGGCGCCAAGGTGTTCATGGCAGATTGCGAGGACTCGCTGAGCCAGACCTGGGACAACGTGGTCGTAGGGCAGATCAATTTGAGGGATGCGGCCCGTCGCAACATCGATTTTACCTCTCCGGAAGGCAAGACCTACCGTCTAAAGGACAAGACCGCGACCCTGATAGTGCGCCCGCGCGGTTGGCACCTGTACGAGAAGCACATCACGGTGGACGGTGAGCAAATCCCCGGTGCCTTCGTCGACTTCGGCCTCTACCTGTACCACAACGCGAAGGAACTTCTGCAGCGAGGGACCGGTCCGTATTTTTATCTGCCCAAGCTGGAGGGTCACCTGGAGGCCCGGTTGTGGGCCGATGTGCTGTCGCATGCAGAGAAAACCCTGGAGCTTGGTCCCAGCGTTATCAAAGTGACGGTGCTGATAGAGACCATCCTCGCCGCATTTGAAATGGACGAGATACTGTATGAGCTTCGCCGCTACATCGTTGGTTTGAATTGCGGTCGCTGGGACTACATTTTCAGCTTTATCAAGCGCTTCCGGAATCGGCCGGATTTCGTGATGCCGGATCGCCACGAAGTGGGCATGACCCGACATTTCCTGCGCTCGTATTCCCTGCTGTTGATCAAAACCTGCCATCGTCGCGGGGCATTTGCCATGGGCGGCATGGCGGCCCAGATACCGATAAAGAATGACCCGGTAGCGAACGCCGAGGCGATAGCCAAGGTTGTGGCCGACAAGGAGCGAGAGGCCGGCAACGGGCACGACGGGACCTGGGTGGCTCATCCGGGATTGGTGCCGGTGGCGATGGAGGTGTTCGACAAGCATATGCCCCAGCCCAATCAACTGGATAAATTGCGCCTGGACGTGGAAATCACCGCTGCCGACCTGCTGAAAGTGCCCTCGGGCAAGATTACCGAGGCCGGCTTGCGCAATAACATCAGCGTGGGTGTCCAGTACCTTGCTTCCTGGCTGGGTGGCAACGGCTGCGTGCCCATCAACAACCTGATGGAAGATGCTGCTACCGCGGAGATTTCCCGCGCCCAGCTATGGCAATGGATCAAGCATCCGCGTGGCGTGCTGGACGATGGACGCCGGGTGACGGCGGCATTGTTTGAGACGCTGCTGACGCAGGAGTTGGCAGCGATTCGGCAGGAGGTAGGCCAGGCGGCCTACGCTGCCGGTAATTTCGCTCCGGCGGCCGAAATTTTCAGAGAGATTACGGAATCCAAAGAGTTTGTTGAGTTTATTACGTTGCCAGCCTATGCACGGTTGGCATGAGACGCAAAGGGGTAGGGACTATGTCGGACAAAGCCGTTGAGCAGTTAAGCAAGGAATGGGAAACCAATCCACGTTGGAAAGGCATCGTTAGGGATTATTCGGCGGCTGACGTGGAACGGCTGCGTGGAACGGTACAGGTGGAACACACCCTGGCCCGACTTGGAGCAGAGAAGCTTTGGCGTTATCTGCACGAATTCGAGTACACCAATGCACTGGGTGCGCTCACCGGCAACCAGGCCATGCAGCAGGTCAAGGCCGGTCTCAGGGCCATCTACCTGTCTGGCTGGCAGGTAGCGGGCGATGCCAATCTTGCCGGGCAAATGTATCCCGACCAATCTCTGTACCCGGCCGACTCGGTTCCGGCAGTGGTCAAGCGCATCAATAACACACTGCTACGTGCGGATCAGCTGCACCACGCTGAGGGTGATGACAGCATTGACTGGCTGCAACCCATCGTGGCTGACGCGGAGGCTGGTTTCGGTGGCGTATTGAACGCGTTTGAGCTCATGAAGGCGATGATCGAGGCCGGAGCCGCCGGTGTGCATTTTGAAGACCAGCTGTCTTCTGCCAAGAAATGCGGTCACATGGGCGGCAAGGTGCTGGTACCGACGATGGAAGCGGTGAACAAGCTGGTTGCCGCGCGGCTGGCCGCAGATGTCAGTGGCACACCCACGATTCTGGTTGCACGCACCGATGCCGACGCTGCCAACCTGCTGACCTCGGACATTGATCCGCGGGATCAGGAGTTTTGTACTGGCGAACGCACTGCAGAGGGATTTTACCGGGTGCGCCCGGGCCTGGAGCAGGCCATTTCCCGTGGTCTTGCCTATGCGCCATATTCCGACCTCGTCTGGTGCGAGACATCAAAGCCCGACCTGGACCAGGCAAAGAAGTTTGCAGAGGCGATACAGGCGGAGTTTCCCGGCAAGATGCTGGCCTACAACTGTTCGCCTTCCTTCAACTGGAAGCGCAACCTTGATGATGTCACTATCGCGAAGTTCCAGCGCGAACTTGCGGCCATGGGCTACAAATTCCAGTTCATCACCCTGGCTGGTTTCCATGCCTTGAATTTCGCGATGTTTGAACTGGCCAAGGGCTACAAGGAAACCCAGATGTCAGCCTACATCAAGCTGCAGGAAGCCGAATTCGCCGCCGAAAAGGATGGCTACACGGCCACCAAGCACCAGCGAGAAGTGGGTGCCGGGTATTTCGACGCTGTCACCCAGGCGGCAACCCATGGAACCAGTTCTCTGAGCGCCCTGCATGGTTCGACGGAAGAAGAGCAGTTCGAGCACTAGGCAAGTAAAATCAAACCCCTCTTGGGGTGTCCATGGAAGCGCGGCCTTCGGGCCGCGTTTTCATATCCGCTGGCGGCAAGACGCTCCTTTCGGACAGGCGGTGGCCGGGGATGGTAGACTGCGCGCCGTTTTCTGCTCAGTTGTCGAGTCATGCATTCGGCCCACCTATGCGCACGTGATGCTGGGTTGCCCACCGGTGCCATGGGCGATTCCGCGCTGCCAGGCAGCGTCGACCCGGGACCCGAGGCCGGGAACGCTTGGGGGCGCCACGATTCCGACTCGAAGAGTCCTTGGTATGTACGTGATTAAACATATTAATAGCGATATAAAACGATGTCTTAACTTAATTAGTTAATCTAAATAATGAACACTGATTCCAATTGTTTTGAACTCCTGTGTACACGTTGCGAGCGTCTGGCTGATTTCCTCAGCGAGGTCAGGCGGGACTATCCCGACTACCACGGACGTCCCGTGCCACCCTTCGGCGATCCTGATGCGCGTCTGCTGGTGGTTGGCCTGGCGCCGGGAATGCATGGAGCGAATGCCAGTGGTCGACCGTTTACCGGTGATCATGCCGGGATTCTGTTGTACCAGACCCTGCACAAATTCGGATTTGCCAGCGCGGCCCAATCCCTCAGCCTTGACGATGGTTTGCAGTTGATCGATTGTCGTATCACCAACGCGGTGAAATGCCTGCCCCCCCAGAACAAGCCCACCGGAGCCGAGATTCGTCTCTGCAACAGTTTTCTGTCCCGCGAGCTTGAGACAGTCGCCCAGGGTGGGGTCGTTCTGGCGCTGGGCGCCATCGCCCACCAGGCAGTGCTGCGAGCCTGTGAGCTCAAGCCGACGTCATTGAAATTCGGACATGCCAGGGAACACCCGCTTCCGGCCGGACGCCATTTGCTGGACTCCTATCATTGCAGCCGGTACAACACCCAGACCCGGCGCCTGACAACGGATATGTTCGAGAACGTTTTCCGTCGGGCGAGGGAATTACTGGATTCCACCCCATAGGGGGCACACCCTTGGCTGAGGATATGTTTGACGGCAAGGCCTATGCGCGGACCCTGAGCGGGCAACCGGGCGTCTACCGCATGCTGGACCAGCAGGGCGAGATTCTCTATGTCGGCAAGGCTCGCCATCTCAAGAATCGGGTCAGCAGTTATTTTCGCGGCAGTGGGCAGTCAGCCAAGACCCTGGCCATGCTCGCTTCCACCCGGAGTATGGAGGTTACGGTAGTTGACACCGAAACCGAGGCCCTGCTGCTTGAATATAACCTGATCAAACAGCACAAACCCCGCTTCAATATCCTGCTGCGCGACGACAAGAGTTTTCCTTATATTCACCTGAGTACCCAGCAAGACTTTCCGCGTATCAGCTTTCACCGCGGTTCGACCCGGGTGCCGGGGCAGTTTTTCGGTCCTTACCCCGGCACTACAGCGGTTCGCGGAACCATCAGTACGCTGCAAAAGCTGTTTTTATTGCGCGGATGCAAGGACAGCTTCTTCGCCAACCGCTCCAGACCCTGCCTGCAATACCAGATTCAGCGCTGCTCGGCTCCATGCGTGGGTCTGATTTCCGCTCAGGAGTATGCCCGCGATGTGGAAGACGCTGCGCTGTTCCTGGATGGCCGTAACCAGGAGGTTACCGATCGCCTGGTCGAACGCATGGAGCACGCTGCCCGGTCCCTCGCGTTTGAAAAAGCCGCCCGCTTTCGTGATCAGATAGCCGAGCTGAGCCGAATACGTGCAAGTCAGCATGTCAGCGGCGGCAGCGGCTCTGCCGATGTAATCGCCATGGCCAGTGAGTCGGACCAGACTTGCGTGACGGTACTGTTTGTCAGGGACGGACGGCAGCTGGGAAGTCGCAATTATTTCCCCCAGGGTGCGGCGGGTAGTGATCCCGGCGAAATACTGGAAGCCTTCCTAAGTCAGTACTACCTGCGTCACGAACCGCCTGGGGAGATCATTACGGCGGTGGCTATAGAGGATAACGGATTCTTGGCCACCAGCCTTTCCGAGAGGGCGGGGCGCAAGGTGGTTCTCAAACACAGGGTGCGTGGCGAACGCGCGCGCTGGCAAGAGCTGGCTCAGACCAATGCCGTCCTGGCGCTTGAGATGCGCCTTGCCAGCAGCGCCAGTTTCCGTCGCCAGTACCGTGCCCTGGCCGACGCGCTGGGTCTGGACGAGGTGCCGGCACGTGTGGAGTGCTTTGACATAAGTCATACCCAGGGTGATGCCACCGTGGCGTCCTGCGTGGTGTTCGGTTCGGAAGGAGCGCTGAAAACCGATTATCGCCGTTTCAATATCAAGGACGTCCAGGCTGGCGATGACTATGCCGCCATGCGTCAGGCACTGACCAGGCGCTATACCCGCGTGCAAAAGGGTGAGGCGCCAATCCCGGATATGTTGATAGTGGACGGTGGCAAGGGGCAGCTTGCCCAGGCCGAAGCGGTGCTGGGAGAGCTGCAAATGGACGGCGTGACCATCCTGGGGGTGGCCAAAGGACCCGGTCGCAAACCGGGTATGGAGCAACTGTTCTTGAGTGGGCAAGACCTGCCCACTATACTTCCAGCCAGTTCTCCGGCTTTGCACTTGTTACAGCAGATTCGGGACGAGGCGCATCGATTTGCCATTGCAGGGCACCGGGCGAGCCGGGGCAGGGCACGCAGAACTTCGGCGCTGGAGTCGATTGCCGGATTGGGACCAAAAAGGCGAAGGGAATTACTCAAGGAATTCGGCGGGCTGCAGGGAGTGCAACAAGCCGGAGTTGAAGACCTGGCAAGAGCAAGGGGTATCAGCCTTGCACTCGCCGAGCGCATCCACGCGAGCCTGCATGAGAAATAGCAAGAATGCACTTTAATTGGCCAAACACGCTGACCTGGTTCCGTATCGGCTTGATCCCGTTGGTAATCATCGCCTACAACCTCCCTTATGAGTGGGCACATCCGGCGGCGGGCTGGGTGTTTGGCATTGCCGCTATCACCGATACTCTGGATGGTTATCTCGCGCGTAGACTGGACCAAACCACTGCATTTGGTGCCTTCCTGGATCCGGTGGCAGACAAGGTAATGGTATGCGTGGCCTTGCTGCTGATCGTGCAAACTGAGCCCAGTTGGCTGATGCTGGTTATCGCCTGCGTGATCGTGGGCCGTGAAATCACCATTTCCGCCTTGCGGGAGTGGATGGCCGAAATTGGCGCGAGGCACCGCGTCGCCGTGCAGAC
>JAPHSC010000275.1 GCA_026193125.1 Gammaproteobacteria bacterium | reverse complement strand
CGCTACGAGATTCCCGCGCCAGGCGTCTCGCAAGCCCAGCTGGTTATGAACGGAAATACCGCGGTTGCACTGGGTACGGTCGCTTCCGGCATGGAAGTGTGCGCGATGTACCCGATTACTCCTGCAACTTCCGCCTCACATTATCTAAGCGAGATATTTGAGGACGTAGGCGGTGTGATACACCAGGCTGAGGATGAAATCGCGGCCTGCGCTTTTGCCATCGGTGCTTCCTACGCCGGCAAGTGTGCCCTGACTATTACCTCGGGCCCGGGCATGGCTTTGAAGAGCGAACTGCTGGGCCTGTCGGTCATGGCGGAAATCCCGCTGGTCGTGGTTGACGTGCAGCGCGGCGGCCCCAGCACCGGTCTGCCAACCAAGGTCGAGCAGGGTGACCTGCTTTCGACCATCTTCGGCATGCCGGGTGATGCACCCAAGATTGTGATGGCGCCGGCGACTATTGAGGATTGTTTCTACTCTGTGATCACAGCACGCAAGATCGCCGAAACCTTCCGCTCCCTGGTCGTCATTCTTAGTGATGCGAACCTGGCAACCGGTCAACAGGCTTTCTTGCGGCCAAAATTCCGCAAGGAATGGCAGGCGCCACCCATTGACCAGAGCCCGCTTCCGAAGGGCACCAAGCCCTATGACTGGGACAAGACCACGGGCTTGTCCACGCGTCCTATTCCTGGTCAGCTCAATGGTCGGTATACGCTCACCGGCCTGGCCCACACCGGCGCAGGCGCCGTGGCCTATGAGTCCGGCGTGAATCAGGAAGGTTGCCGTTATCGCAGCCTCAAACTTGCCGCATTCCAGAAGACGCTTAAAACACCGGACGTTTTCGGGGATCCCGAGGGAGACTTGCTGGTAGTCGGCTGGGGCAGTACCAAGGGCGCCATCGAGGAAGCAGTCACGCGGGCCCGCAAGGACGGCTTGAAAGTCTCGTCGATGCACTTGACCTATCTGCAACCCATGGCCTCGGGAATTCGCGAGATCATGGCCAGATTCAAAAAAGTGCTCACAGTGGAAATAAATTTCTCTGATGATTTGGCGGACGAGTTGATCGACGAGGATAATCGCCGCTACGCCAGCCTGGCCTGGCTACTGCGTGCACGTTACCTGCTCGATGTGGATTGCTGGTCCAATGTGCACGGGCAGCCTATCAAGCCCGGTGCAATCGAAAGAATGATCCGTTCGCGCCTGAAATAGCGGCAGTCAAGGGGCAACGCAATGTTTGGTTTGAAATCTGAAAGTATATTGAAGCTCGATGAGGAATATCACGAGCTTGGCGACTATGCGGGTAAGGAATCTCGCTGGTGCCCTGGGTGTGGTGATAACGCCATTCTGGCGGCCACCCAGAAGCTGTGCCGGGACAAGCAATTAGCGCCCGAGAAAACAGTCTTCGTGTCCGGTATTGGTTGTGCCGCCCGGTTTCCGCACTACATGGGAACCTATGGTTTTCATGGTTTGCATGGACGTGCATTGCCGGTGGCCCAGGGTGTCAAGATTAGGCGCCCGGACCTGAATGTGTTCGTTAATATGGGTGACGGAGATTGCTGCAGTATAGGCACCGCTCACTGGATCCACGCCATACGTATGAACATGAAGATGGTCGCCATGTTGCATGACAATAACATCTACGGTCTGACCAAGAACCAGGCCTCGCCCACGACGCCTATTGGCAGAAATACGGCAACCACACCCCATGGCAGTCTGTTGAAGGCGATGAATCCTCTCACCGTGACCCTGGGCGTGACCAACGTATCGTTTGTCGCCCAGGTTGTCGAATGGATACCCGATCTGTTGTACAAGGTGATTGAACAAGCTTTCAACCACAAGGGCTTCGCCTTTGTCCGTATCCTGCAGCGCTGCCCACACTTCATGCCGACATTGTGGGATCAGTTGCTGGCTAATCCGGACAACCTCGCTGTGCTGGATTCGGAGAATGGAGTACAGCTGAGCGATGCCACCGCCAAGGTCTACAAGACGAGGATCGCGCATGACAACAGCGATTTGCATGCCGCGCGCCAGATTGCTTCCCTGGAGGACAAAGTGCCGCTGGGTATCCTCTATCGAGACGAATCAGTACCGACTTATGACGAGCTGAAGCGTCCCAGGAGGCTGCACGCACCCGAGCTTGCCGAGGCTGTGTTGAACAAATCATTTGATCGCTTCGGCATCTTCCCCAACAACGCCGGCCCAATCGGGGACTAGTGACGTTATGGCCAAGGACTCAGTACAAAAAGCAGAGGTGGCAGCAAAGGAATCTCCCCTGCCTGCAGCCCCCGTTCCCGGCTTGCCAAGGGAGATTTTGGCAACTGGCGACAAGTCGGAAAAATCAACCGAAATTCTACGTAACCTGCTGAATTTTCATCTCCATGGTCAGCGCAGCGACGCCAGCACAACTGACCCGGCCGACTTGTGGCCTGCCCTGTTACATCCTTTCCGGGATATGCGAAATATTCGCTACGAATTTCCCCTGCTGGTTGCCAGTGATCCCCGCCAAAAGCCGGTGCAATCGCTGAGTTCCCGGATTGATGAAATCGTCGAAGAGTCTGGCCTGGAGGGAGATCCAAAAGAGAGACTACGGCGTCATGCCTATCAGTTCGAAGCCGCCCTAAAGGGTGCGCTGGCTGAGAATTCGAGCGCGAATTTGACCCAGCTCGCGAGGCAGGTGGGCGACAAAATGCTTGCCTCTGCCACTCTGGAAGAGAGTCGCAAGTCTGTCCTGAGCCTCGACATCGACACGGTCCTCGCAGGCCTGCCCCAGGCTGCCGAGATTACCGACACTTCTCCCGACATTGCACCAAAACTGTACCGCAGCGTCGCCACGCGCCACTGGGCCATGCAGTGCCTGCAATGGCAGGCGGATTTGGAACAGCTTGTACACGGACTCGGAGATATATTGAGATCCGATGCCGAGAACAGACCGGAGGCCAGATCTGCCGATCACCTGCGAAATGTGCTGGGTACCGGCAAAGGCGAGGACCTGGACTTCGAGCGTATGTCGGCGATGCTGGCCAAGACTCGTCAGGCAGATATACTCCCGGAACCCAGAAGTCGGCGAATCATTGAGGCGCTGGCGCTGCTCAAGGCCATGCTTCCCGTTTATGGGATGGACAGTGAGCTTGCACCGCCATTTGATCCCGCCTTGTATGCGGGCGACGTGGGTGAGGCAGTTGTGCAGTGGAACCTCCGCCAGATTGCCATGGTGGAGTTTTTCCGGGCATTAAGGATCGCCGAGCTTGAACTCGAGAATCACTATGACCCGGCTAAACATGACCGGTTCTTCGAGGAGTTTGATTACACTCATCTTAGCGCCGGTGAACGCGCCCTGTGCCCACCCGTGGTCCTGGAATTGTCACAGCAAGGTCTGGATGCAAGCGCTGCGGGCGCCTTGCTGGAATTATTGGATAGCGATGCGCCGATCAAGGTCATCCTGACCTTGAATGCAATGGATGAGGACGAGTTCAGTGGTTCGCCGGCATGGCCGGCACGCCTGGCTGGCGCGGTCATGTCACTGGGATCAGCATTTGTGTTCCAGGGCACAGGCTCTAATCCCGAGGCCTTGCAAGAAGCCTTCAGCGCCGGAGCGGCCTATCCCGGGCCCGCGCTATTCAGCGTGTACGCGGGTACTGGCGCGGGCGGATCCGAACTTCCACCCTATCTTGATGCTGCCTCGGCTCTTGAAGCACGCACCCTGCCCTGCTATCGCTTTGACCCGTCCCTGGGCGCCGAACAGGCAACCAGGATGGTGTTGATGAATAACCCTCGACCAGAACAGACCTGGGTATCTGATATCTTCAGCTACTTCAACGCTGCCGGCGAGGAAAGCGCAATGGAGCTGACCTTTACGCATGCGGATTTCCTGCTCGCGGACCGGCGCTGGCGCAAGGAATTCTGGGTACTTGATCACGACCTGCAGGAAGAAGCCTTGCTGCCCCTGGTCGAATTTCTTGCCCTGGATGTCAGCCAGCGAGTTAACCGTGTCCCTTACGTTCTGGCGGTCGATGCCGGCCATGAAATACGCCGGGTGGCCATCAATTATCGTGTACTCAAGCAACTCCTTTCCGTCGCCAATCGCTGGCGTGCCTTGCAGGAGGCCGGCGGCGTCGACAATTCCCATGCACGCATACTGCTGGCCACCGAGCGAACCAGGTTGGAGAGTGAACTCCAGGCCAAGACGGTTGAATTGCAGCAGCAAACTGAATCTCAACTTGATCAGAACCTGGGCGAGCTGACGCGTGAAATCGTCACCCGGATTGCCGATCAGTTGATCAGCGGCGCCAGTGTGCCCGGCATGCCTGTTGCATCCGCGCCCCCGGTTCGACGTAGCCAAGTCAGTGCTCCAGCCGCACTTGAAGAAGTGGCTGCCCCGGTCGAGGAAGCGGACGAAGACGACGCGCCTATCAGCCTGGATGAGCCCTACATCGATTCAGTCTTGTGCACGACTTGTGATGATTGCACCAAGATGGCACCGCACATTTTTGCCTACGACGAAAACAAGCAGGCTTATATCAAGGACGCCACTAGCGGCACCTTTCAGGAATTGGTCCTGGCTGCTGAAAAATGCCCGGTGAAAATTATCCATCCCGGAAAACCCAAGAACCCCGCGGAAAAAAACCTGGATGAATGGATCGCACGTGCACAACCATTCAACTAAGAGGAAGAGACGGAGAACAGCGTGAACGAAGCGCTCCAAGCAATCGGCTTCATGGCGGCGCTTACCGGGATCCTGGCAGTGGTATTAGCCATTGCCAACAAGCGCCTGAAGGTGTTTGAAGACCCACGGATCGACGCCGTTGCAGACATGCTTCCCGGTAACAACTGTGGAGCATGTGGTGAACCCGGCTGCCGGGCCTTTGCCGAAAAAGCGGTAGCCGGTCTGATCAGTCCCGGGGACTGCACACCGTCCACGCCGGATGTTCGGCAGGCCATCGCCATGTACCTGGGTGTTGATGTAGGTGGCGGCGAAAAGCGCGTAGCCCGCCTGCACTGCGCGGGCGGAACCAATGTTGCGGTTCAATTGGGTCAGTACCAGGGTCATCAGTCCTGCCGCTCGGCCGCGGCCGTCGGCGGCGGCACCAAGGGCTGCCGTTACGGTTGCCTGGGCCTGGCCGATTGCCAGGCCGTGTGCATTTTCAAGGCGATACACATGGGGCCCACCGGCCTGCCCATCGTAAATTTCGAGGCCTGCACCGCCTGTGGTGATTGTGTCGATATCTGTCCGAAAAACCTGTTTGAAATCGTTCCTGCCAGCCACAAGCTGATAGTCCAGTGCAAATCAGAACTGGAAGGCGACGAAATTCTTGCCCTGTGCAAGGTTGCTTGCACGGCCTGTGGAAAGTGCGTCGCCGATGCGGCACAAGGTCTACTGACAATGAAAGACAATATTCCGGTCCTGAATCCGGAATTGCTACATCTACAGTCCCCCGAGGCGACCACGCGTTGTGCGTCCGGGGCAATAGTCTGGCTGGAGGGGGACCAGTTCTCCGCCGATGCAGAAACGGAAATTGCATCGTCCCAGCGCCTGAAGTTGGAGAGAGACCATGTGGTTTCGTAAAGCAAAGCAGGCGGCAGAACCCAGTCGCTATCCAGGTATTGCCACCGCAATGGATGGACAGGCTGCAGCCCTCGCTGTCGACTCAATGTCAGCCGACAGTATCCTGTTGCAGGCAGGTGGAGGCATGCAGGAACTTACTGGTCCGATGTCACGCCTGCTACCTTCCAACCAGGCGAGCATGGAAACCGTCGCGGAATTGCAGCATCTACCGGCGCTCTTGACGGGCATGTGCGCCACCGGATTGCGTAGCACCGCATTCGTGGACGGTATGGCCGGGCTTGCGGACGGTCTCGCAGGAATGGCCGGCAAGCATCTCGGTCCGGTCATTCATTTGGCCAGTCGTTGCCACGAACGCCAGGCCTGGGCCCTGCACGGGAGTCACGATGATTACCTGTCTGCATCCCGTAGCGGCGTAGTCCAGCTGTTTGCACGCAATGTCCAGGAAGTTGCCGACCTCAGCATGATCGCAAGACGGGTCGCTGAAATGGCATTGATCCCCGTTGTCTGCGCCCAGGACTTTCATTCGACAGCCCGCTCAGTACAGAGCCTGAACCTGCCCGAACCAGAGCTCTCCAGGACTTACTTGGGCTCGCCTGATGACGAGATACCCACGACCAGCAAAGCACAGGAAATACTCTTTGGCGCGCAGCGCAGACGCGTGCCACGCCTTCTGGACATTGATAACCCGGCAGGCATCGGCGGTATCCAGGGACAGGAAAGCTATTTTCGGGCAGTGGCTGCCCAACATGCCTTCTTCATGCAAGCGGTGGCTGGTCAGATCACCGAGGCTATGGAGCAATTTGCGCAACTGACAGGACGCCACTATCAACCACTGGCTACCTACAAGATTGACGACGCTGAGCATGTGCTGCTGGCGATGGGCGCCGTGGTAGACCAACTCTGCGCCTGCGTGGATCACTTGCGCGAGAGTGAAGGTCTGCGGG